>CAYYEU010000048.1:5319-7570 GCA_964470975.1 uncultured Mesoaciditoga sp.
TATTCAATGAAAAGCGTTCAAAGAAACAAAAGGCGGTTTCTATCTTCAAGATTTCGTTTGCTTCTCACACCATATCTTATATGGTCAACGATCTACATTTTAGCTGAATGGGTGGTCGGAGCTGATTTTGGGGTAAAGATAAGCTTTAAGAGTGTTGTGGAGAAGTACCTTTTGGGAGATGCGGCCACTTCTTATTATTTTCTGTTCGTGCTTTTTATCTTTTACGCGATCACCCCTTTATTTTCGGATATGACCGCTGAGCAATTAAAAAAACTATTGCCACCGTTTTTCATAGCGATGATCGCAGGCTCTTCCATTTATTACATTCCTCTGTATTTTGGAAAAAGTTTGGTTCCTCTTCTCATGGCTTTGAGAAATCCATTGGTGTGGATGTTCTTCTACGTGTGGGGAATGTACACATCTAAAGCCGTTAAATCCAAAGGAATGTATTGGAGAAAACCCATTCCCGCGTACTTAAAGATCATGGCACTTGCTTCTTACATTGCAGCGGCGGGAGAGCTCTACACGATGCCAATGAAGTATCAACCAGGTGTCCCGCTACTCGGTCCATTGGGATTCGTGTATTACGCTTTGGCACTTCCGATAAGTCTGAGAATTGCATATCTTCTTTCGAGAAATTCTTTACACTTATCAAGAATTCTGGGAATGTACGGGAGACATACCCTTGGAATTTATCTTGCCAATGATTTTTTCGACGCTGGAACACTTGTAATCGCGATTTCTATTTTTCCTTCTCTTGTAGAGAAAAGTGCTTTATGGATAAATTTTATAGGATTTTCAATTTCTGTAAGTCTTTTGCTGCTTACAGTTAGAAGTGTTTGGAATTGGAATAAAAAAGTCTACACGATTATATTTTAAAAAAGTCGTTTTGCAGGATCTTCTTGACGAACGTAAAGAGCGGCGATGTGTGGAGATTTCTGTGCCCGAAAGGATGTGAATTTCGTGAATAGGGAAGAAGATGTGGAAAGAAAATTAAACTCTCTTAAGGAATATATGCACGATCGTGATGCCGATGGCGCGTTGATTACAAGTGTAGAAAATTTTGCCTGGGCAACATCCGGAGCTCGTTCTTACATTGCTTTAAGTGATAAAGACGGCGTAGCTTCGCTGTTTGTAACAAAGGATAAATCTTACGTGATATCACAGAACCCTGAAACGGAGCGTTTGAAACGCGAAGAGCTTCCACAAAATTTTTCAGTTGTAGAATATCCTTGGTTTGCCAAACTCGATGATATGATTGCACAGATGGCGGATGGTACCAAAATTCTTTACGAAGAGGATCCGGAATTCAACAACTTTTTGTTTAGGAATAGAGTGAGATTGAGCTCATACGAACAAGAAAAGTATGCTGAAGTTGGAGAAAAAACGGCGCGAGCACTTGAAAAGGGCATGAGAAATCTCACTCCAAAAATGACAGAGATTCAGTCAAAGGCTATAATAGAGAATGAACTGTCAAAAGAAGGGTTGGATATTCTTCTCATATTGGTATTTGGAAATGAGAGCCGTTCTCTTTACAGACATAATTTACCTCGGAATGTCAAAATTGGGGAGAAATGCTTTGTCTCGGTATGTACAAAGATGTATGGACTTGTAATATCGGCTACCAGGGCAGTTGAATTTAGAAAAGACGAAGAGTTTGAAAGACAACACGTGGTGAATTCTCAGATAGACTCTGAGATAATAAATGCTTCTTTCGAAAAATCGTTGATGTCTCAAATCTTTTTCGTGATAGAAAAATCCTATGAATCACACGGATATCCAGAAGAATGGAAACTTCATCATCAAGGTGGCATAGCGGGTTACAAAACGAGGGAATTCGTCGCAATTCCGCATTTTCCATTTGAAGTGGGAAAAGGCGTAGCGTTCGCTTGGAACCCAACGATCACTGGAACAAAATCAGAAGATACATATGTTCGTACAGAAAAAGGAATGAAGTTATTAAGTGTTGACAACAGTGGAACTTGGCCATATTTGGAATTTGAAATAAATGGAAGAAAATACAGACGACCAAATGTCCTCACTCTTTAGTCTCCGTTGTTTCCACTATTTCTTGGAGCTTTTGAAGGGTTTCTTCGAAAGATGCAGTCTCATCAACAGGTTGCCTTAAAAACTTTTCTATTTTATCGTGAAGTTCTATAGAACGATCTATTTTAGGATCCGTTCCTTTCTTGTAAGCTCCTACGCTTATCATGTCTTTCACGGATTTGTAAGTGGACATGAGTTCTCGTAA
>CAYYEU010000049.1:0-7163 GCA_964470975.1 uncultured Mesoaciditoga sp.
TCCTTTTGGTATGGATTCCTTCAAACTTCGATCAAGTTTGACTCAAGCAACTATTAACAATTCATTTTTGACATTATATTAGCAAACAAACTTTTACGTGACAATTATGATATAATTGAAATAATCTTGTTTTGCACAGGAGGTGTTGTAAGTGAGGAAAATTATCCTGATTTCCGTAATCGTTGGAATTGGTCTGTTACTCTCAGGATGTGTAAATTTAGGCTCAAGTACCCTGAGTGTCGCATTTGTTAACGACTACAGCGGAAGCATGACGGCAACCGCCGTCTCTAATATGGAAACGGCAGTTAAAACATTCATAGGTTATATGCAACCCAATGATAGGGGAGAGTACATAGCATTTGGATCTACTGTGATAAACGTTTCGGGAGGATTTCTGTCACCATCAGCGCTCGTGAATTACGTTAAAAGCGGTGGAGCGAGTGGTCTTACTGTACTGTATGATGCAATCTATCAAGGATTAACAGATCTCAGTTATCAGCCTTCGAATCATATTAAAGCGTTGATAGTGTTGACAGATGGACGGGATTACACTTCTTCTCACACAGCAACGGATGTGATCAATTACGCAAAAACTCTGAAAATTCCTGTCTTTACAATAGGATTAGGTTCAGGCGTGAATGATGCTCCTTTAAAGGAGATAGCAAATCAAACTGGAGGGAAGTATTATTACGCCCCAACGTCTGCGGACCTTCTTGCAATATATCGCTCTTTGATAAAAGTGGTAACTGGCAGGATTTACCTCTATTAAGGTGGTGAGTGAGATGAAAAAATGTACCGTTATGCTGATAATCGTCCTGGCGCTCGCAATCATAGGATTCTCAAAAACAAGCATAGGAGCTTTTGGAGCCATGGAAATGCCAGGTTCATCACCGATTTGGATGGGAGCGACGCTTCGCTCTATAGGTGAAGGAATAATTGGTTTTGAAGCAGCGGTGATGATAGAAAAGAGCGCTCTGTTTGCTGGAGATTTCACATCATTTCAAATACTTCCAGCATTGTATTTAAACATTCCCATGGGATCTTCTTTTTCACTTTACGCAGGAGCCGCACCGGTAATTTACATTCTCGGAACTTCGGTGAACATCAAACAAGATTCGTTTTACCTGAGAGGAGGCGCACAGTTTTCAGCGGGATCCTTTCAGCTTTTTTTAAGTGCGTCTGAACTCTTCTTCACAAGAAATTTCACCCCTTCAAAAAAATTTGGAATAGAGGGTGGCTTTGCCCTAATCTTTTAGAACGTTTCGTAAAAAAGGGCCAGATTTCAAGAAATGGCCCTTTTTTATTTTTCTCCATTCGTCAGCAAAGTTCCAATCTTTTCTTCCATGACCGTCCGTAAGAAGTTATCACTCTTAAAAAAGTCCATCACTATTATAGGAATCGAATGAGCTTTGCAAAGTGCAAATGCTGATGTGTCCATGATGTTCAGTTCAAGCTTTATTGCATCATCAAAAGTCAAACGAGAAAATTTCTCAACATCAGAGAATTTTTTGGGATCTTTTGAGTAAACTCCATCAACTTTTGTAGCCTTTATCAAGACCTCAGCGTCCATTTCAGCAGCACGAAGAGCGGCAGCGGTATCTGTAGTAAAAAGGGGGTTTGACGTTCCTCCTCCAAATATCGCAACTTGGTTTTTAAAAAAAGTTTCTTCAATGGTTCTATAAGTAAGCCTTTCCACAGAGGGCAAGTTGGTTACATGAGACATGACAACTGAGGCTATTCCCTTTTTCCTTAAAGCCGAACATAAATACAACGAATTTATGATCGTACCCATCATTCCTATTTGATCTGCATATATAGAACCAACGTAAGAGAGTTCTTCTCCTCGAAACAAATTACCTGCACCCACCACTATGCCGAGTTTCACTCCCCTTTTCACAACTTTGCTGATTTCTTTGACGATGTAATCACCCATAAGGGGATCTAACCCCTTTTTTCCTTCACCAGAAAACGCTTCTCCGCTGAGTTTCAAGAGCACTCTGTTGTACATCACGACACCTCACATTTTTCTAAAAAAGGTGAGCCTTCGCTCACCTTATTGACCAATTTCAAACCTTACAAATCTTCCAACAGATATATTCTCTCCTATTTTAGCAATGGCTTCTTTGATCATTTCTTCAATTGTTCTCGAATCATCAAGGAAATACTTTTGCTCCATTAAGCAATTCTCAGAGTAAAACTTTTCTATTTTGCCCTCTATTATCTTTTCAAGTACCTTTTCGGGCTTTCCAGATTCTGCAAGTTGTGCTTTGTATATTTCTTTCTCTTTTTTAAGAACTTCAGAGCCGACTTCGTCTCTTGAGACGTATTTGGGATTTTCCATTGCTATGTGTTTGCATATGTCTCTGCCTAATTCTTTAAACTCACCAGTTCGTGCGACAAAGTCCGTTTCACAATTTAATTCTATCATGACTCCAACTCTGTTGTTGAAATGGATGTAATCAACTATTGCACCATTTTCGGTTGCCCTTCCAGATTTCTTACCTGCCTTGCTAAGACCTTTTTTCCTGAGAACATCTTTTGCCTTTTCAATATCTCCATCTGCTTCAACTAACGCTCTCTTACAATCCATCATGCCAGCGCCGGTCTGATCTCTAAGTTCTTTTACCATCTTTGCAGATATTTCCACTTAATCGTCCTCCTTCCAATCCTTGAAGTTTCACACGATCTTACCATATCAATTTAACTTTTTAGTTAACGTAGAAAGATTCAAATATACGACGCAATTCCCTATTTTCTCTAACAGTTTCAAGCGCGATTTCCGCGTGTCCCGTCATGTATCCGTTACCTATTATCATGTTAACATCTTTACCAACACCTTCAGCCCCTAGGGCTGCTTTCGTGAAGGAAGTTGCCATGGAAAAGAAGTAAACTGTTCCGTAATCCTTAGTCGCCAAAATAGAAGCCATCTCAGTATTGGCGATGTTAACAACGTTGATCGTAACATCAGCCATCTTTCCATCTGTGAGTTCAGATACGGCTTTTTCCATTTCAATCGCATTTGTGGCATTTACCTCTGCAATGTCAGTTATTCCCAGTTTTTCAAGGTGTTTGGAGCGCTCTTTGGAATGCACAAGCGCTATAACCTTTCCCGTTGGCCCTGCGTACTTCTTGGCAACATATGAACAAAGCGTACCTGATTTCCCGGAAGCACCTATTATTGCCACCGTATCTCCGGGGTTCACCAATCTTGCCGTTTGTGCCGGAGCTCCAGCAACATCTAAAACGGCCAATGCAAGTTTTCTATCCATATCTGACGGAAGTTTCGCATACACACCACTTTCAAAAATTATTGCCTTCGCTTCCACTTCTATTTGATCCGTATCAAGATGCACTTTCTTAATTTTATCTATTTTTAACGGTGTCAAAGAAAGCGAAACGAGGGTTGCTATTTCATCGCCCACCCTTATTTTAACTTTGTCCTTGAGTGCTTCTCCAATTTTTGCAACTCTTCCTATCAACATTCCACCTGAGCCTGTAACCGGATTGTGCATTTTCCCACGTTCGCTAACGATTTCCATAACCTTTTCAGCAACTCTTTCTTCATCTGCCCCAACTTCTTGTTTTATCTGGGTAAAAGACGCCGCATCAATGTTCAACATGAAAACCTCTACAAGTATCTCGTTATCATACAAAATATCTACGTCGTTGTTTATCTTCCACGCTGGTTGCGGCAAGACCCCTTTAGGATTTATAACTCTGTGTGTACCATACCTGTTTCCAAGCATTCTTCTTCCTCCTCGCAATTATTCTATTTGTATTTTACACAAAGCTTCTCAGAAGATCGAGAAACTCCCATATTCATAAAAGCTTTTCAGCTATTCTTCTCACTCGTTCACCCGAAGCTTTTCCTTTAAGATTTTTCATTAAAAATCCCATAACTTTTCCAATCTCTTTTGGAGAGTTTACACCAAGTTCTTTAACGGCTCTAGACACCAACTTCTCTAATTCTTCATCTGAAAGCTCTGGACGTGCAAATTTTCTGAGGATTTCTTGCTCTTTTCTTTCTTCTTCGAAGGCCTCTTCTCTTCCACCACGTTTGTAGTCTTCCATTGCCTCTTCGCGTTCTTTTATCTGCTTTTTCACAATTACATCAAATTCATCCTCTGTTATCGGTTTGGAAGTAGAAATTTCTTTGTTTTTCACCGCCGAAATCAACATCCTTAAAACTCTTTTTTCAACTTCGTCGTGAGAAATCATGGCCCTTTTCAATTCCAAATGTAAATCATCAATGATGTTCACGCTTCTCATTCCTCCCTAAACATATTATCGAGCTTTTTCAATATACGATCGTTGAAGTAATCAAAGGCTTCTTCTGCCCTTTTACTTCCTGACTCTTGAGTGTACACCATAAGCATATATCCAAGCAAATAAGCGTCAGCATCAGTTAAACCCCTGAATTTTTTCAATCTTGTTCTAAGTGAGCGCAAACTCATGCGATTTGAAAAAGTGTTTGCAAAATCAGTGTGATTTTTCAAGTGAAAATTTATGGTATCTTCCAGAATTTTCGAACCATTTTCTATTATGAACTTACGTAATTCCAAAGCTGCCTCATTTTCCATATGTGTTTCTCCCACTTAAAAGTCCTCTCTTATTCGCCATAACAAGCAACACCTATTGTGGTAGGTCCTGTGTGTACCGCTATCGTTGGCCACATTTTCAAAGTCTCCTGCGGAGCATCTTTTATTTCAACATTTTCATTTACAACCCTTTTCAACTCTTCCATGCTTTTCAAAGTGTTCGACGCCGAATAAGCAAAAACCAATCTAACATGTTCTCTGCCTTTTAGAAAATCTTTGCATATGTTAACTGTCTTAGCAAGCAGCCTTCTCCTTCCTCTTGCTATGGAGGCTACGGCGGTTTCTCCATCTCTCACAGTTAGAATTGGCGACAATCTCAGAATAGAGCCAACAAGCCCAGTTGCTTTCCCTATTCTACCGTTTTTAACAAGATAGTCAAGAGTTGAAACAGTGAACAACACCTGTGTGTTTTCGCGAACCGTATCTATTGTTTTCAAGACTTCTTTCACAGGAATGCCATTATTCGTGTAGTCCAAGATCCTTCTAAGCATAAGATAGGCACCAGCAGAAATGTTCAAACTGTCAACAACGTGTATTCTTGAAGGTTCAACGTTCTTTGCAGCTATCCTTGCTGCGTTAAACGTTCCACTGACCTTTGATGATATATGAAAAGACAGTATTTCATCGTATCCTTTCTTCAAAAGCTCTCTGTAAGCTCTCTCAAAGTCCGCAGGTGAGGGCTGAGATGTACCAACGCTTTCCCCTTTTAAAACATGGTTGTAGAATTTCTCTTTGCCTATTTTGCCGTCTTCATATTCTTGAGATCCCAGGAAGATCTTCATTCCAACCATGGAAAAGGAGTTGACAAACTCACCGGCAAATTCATCGGTAATTCCACAACCGCTATCAGTTACCACTGCCAACATTTTTCTCACCTCTTGTCTTATTATACGATAAGAACGTGTATTTTCGAAACATATTTGATGTTTTCACTTGTGAGGTTAAAAGTATAATGTTATAATTTCTCAGATGATTATTTTTAAGAACATAGACGAAAAAAGCGTTTCTGAGATAGCCCAAAGACTTGCTTCCTTGCTTTACAAAGGAAGTGTGGTTTTGTTGTCTGGAGAACTTGGTAGCGGAAAAACAACTTTTACTCGCTATTTAGTGATGGCTTTGGGGGGAAGCCGGCGTCAAGTTAGAAGCCCAACTTTTACAATAGTTAACGAATACGACGCGAATATAAAAATTTATCATATAGACCTCTTCAGAATTGAAGAAGAAGAAGTAATCGAGTTGCCAATAGAGGAATACTTGGAATCAAATGGTGTATGTGTAATCGAGTGGCCAGAAAAACTTGGAACGTACATGCCAAATGACTTCTTCAAAGTGAAATTGGAATTTTTGGACGAACTGCACAGAAATGTGGAAATTTTTGCCCACGGAGAGTATTGCACTCGATTGCTAAAAAACAGAGGTGAGTTTTTTGCGGAAATTTAAGAAACTTGAGGAATTCATAGAGAGCGAAGAAAAGGTGGTGGAATTTCCAAACACACTTCCATGTGTACCACTTAAAGGAGAAGAAGTTGCACTTCCAACAGCCTTAACACCATTTTACGTAGGGAGAGAAATATCCATAAAAGCCCTTGAAGAGGTTGTTAATACAGAAGAAAGATATCTTATACTCGTTTCTCAGCGAGATCCAAACACCGAAGTGCCCGCTCCGGAGGATTTGTACGATGTTGGAACAATTGCTCGTCTTCTTCAACTTGTCAAATTACCCGATGGAGGATTCAAAGCTCTTGCTGAGGGAATAGCCAGAGTCAAAGTGGAAAAATTCACGCAAAAATCTCCTTTTTTTGTTTGTGGATTTAAAGTGCTTGAAAAAAAGGCAAGGCGAACAAAATCCGTAATAGCATTGATGAGATTAGTAAAGGAAAATACAAGAAAGTACTTCGAAATGACAAATCGTCTTCCTAAAGACGCGATAAAAGAAATAGAGTCTTTTGAAGAACCAGGAAAACTCATAGACACTATAATATCTTTTGTTCCGATTGAGCTTGAAAAGAAGCAAGATTTTCTGGAAATTGTAGACCCCAAAGAACGAATGGTGGAGTTTCTCAAGTACATTGATTCTGAAATAGAATTACTTGAACTCGAAAACAAAATAGAAAAAAAAGTGAAAGCTCGAATAGATAAAAGTCAAAAAGAGTACTATCTTCGCGAAAAACTTGAAACAATAAAAAATGAGCTTGGGATGGAAACCTCAGAAATTGAAGAGTTGCGTGAACGTGTAAAAAACGGTACGTATTCCAAAGAAGTCACAGAAATACTTGTGAAGGAAATGAATCGCCTCGAAAAAATGCACCCATCTTCTGCAGAAGCGAGTGTTTCAAGAACGTACATAGAATGGTTGTTAGAAGTGCCATGGGTTGAAAAAACCAAAGAGTCTTTTAACATAAAGAAAGCAGAAAAGATTTTAAATTCAGATCATTACGGTCTTGAAGAAATAAAAGAAAGAATACTTGATTACATAGCGGTAAAAAAATTCAGTGGAACCGCAAAATCACCAATACTTTGCTTGGTAGGACCTCCTGGTGTGGGAAAAACATCGTTGGGAATGTC
>CAYYEU010000050.1:0-7034 GCA_964470975.1 uncultured Mesoaciditoga sp.
GGAAACCTCTCGGCTTCCCCTTACCATTGCTGCCTGCTTTTCAATGACCTATTTGAATCTGTGACGATATCCATATTAGCACAAAACAACTTACCTTGTCAACCCCTCACAAGGACCAAATTTTCTTTTATGAAATTTGGAACCCTCCTCAGACGTCGATATACTATCATTTTTACGTGATGCTTGTCAAGCTTTTTTGGGAACGTTTCTTAAAAGAAACTCCAACACGTCTTCTGAAGCCATCTTTCTTATTTCATTTCTGTTTCCAGCGTAAACGTGTTTCCATGTCTTAACATCCTTTCCGGAGCAAATGGCAAACCACACCGTTCCAACTGGCTTTTTCTCTGTGCCACCTGTTGGACCGGCAATGCCAGTGGTAGCAACCGATACCTTCGTGCCGAAAAGTTTCTTTACACCCATGGCCATTTCCATGACGCACTTCTCAGAAACCGCTCCATGTCCTTCTAACGTATCATTTGAAACCCCCAACATTTTTACTTTTGACTCGTTAGAATAAGAGACTATTCCACCCATGAACACAGACGACGCTCCCGGAACATTCACAATCCTACTCGAAATCATGCCACCTGTGATCGATTCAGCTACCGACAACGTCAATTTCTTTTCCTCAAAGAGATGATATAGGCCTTCTTCAAGCGTTTCATCAGCCTTTCCAATCTTTTCTTTTGGAAAACGCTTTAATATCTTTTCTTTCACTCTGGAAATCAATTCATCTGCTGATGGTTTATCTTTTGCCTTTGCCGTGATTGAAATTTCTATCCACCCCTTTTTCAAAAAAGTTGCAAGTGTTGGATTGGAAGAAAACGTGAGATCGTGAATCATTTCTTCAACTTCCGATTCGCGCATTCCGTAAACTCTTATTACTTCGTTGGAAATGTAAGCACCGCCCAATTTTCTTAGAAAAACTTCCAGGCCGCTTTTGAGGATCGACTTCAACTCCGAAGGAGGACCTGGCAGAAGGATCAAATACTTTCCGTTTAAGGGAATGACTATGCCTGGTGCCACCCCAACAGTGTTTTCAAAGAGAACAGCACCAACAGGGATTGAACAAAAGGATTCAACGATTCTTTTTGAAAGTACTTTTCTCTCTTTTAAAAAATCTTTTATTCTTTCATTCGTTTTCAAAGGAATGGCTGTGGCAAGTGAAGCGGCTTGTTTGGATACGTCGTCATCCGTTCCACCAAGACCTCCTGTGGAAATCACAACGTCGGCTCTTTCAAGTGCTTCGGAATAAGCTTGAGCCACTCTGTTGACGTTGTCTCCAACTGTTGTGTAACGGTAAATGTCTATGCCACATCTTGCCAGCACCTCACAAAGAATCCTTGCATCTTCGTTGCAATTTTTTCCGAGCAAAAGTTCGGTTCCAGTTGAAACTATCTCAGCGTTCAATTTAAAAATCCTCTTTTTTCCGCTCTAAAAAAAGCGGAAATCGTTTTTGAATCCACGATCTCGTTTTCAACTATCATGTGTTCAACTTCGGACTTTGAAAAGAGCTTCACTTCAACGAATTCATCCTCATCCAAATTCAGATCACCTTTTTTCAAGTTACTCGCAAAAAACAGGTATATCTTTTCGTCAGAAAATCCAGGTGTCGTGTAGATGAATCCAAGCTCTTCCCATCTCTTAGCCATTAGTCCGGTTTCCTCTTTTAATTCTCTTTTCGCGCATTTCAGTGGTTCTTCATCTTTGTCGAGCTTACCGGCTGGTATTTCCCATAAAACTTCATCGACAGGATATCTGTATTGTCTCTCAAGCACTATGAAACTTTTTCTATCAAGAGCCAAAACCGCAGATGCCCCTGGATGTCTTACAACTTCTCTACCCGATTTGTGGCCATTTGGCAATTCAACTTCATCAACGTACAGTTTTATCATCTTTCCGTTGAACTTCAAAGTTGAATTTATCTTTTTTTCTATAAGCTCCATTACCATACTTCCTTTCTAAAAGTATTGGTCAAGGGTAAAACCTTGACCAATACGCAAAGATCATAGATAAGCGCTTTCGCCGTGCTCTCCTTCATCTAATCCCATTTCTTCCTCTTCTTCGGTGACCCTCACAGGAGTTATTTTGTTTATCAACCAAAGCATAAAAAGAGTGAATAAGAAAGCGTAAAGTGAGGCACCAATAACTGCAACAACTTCTTTCCCAAAGAAAGTGGCATTTCCAAAAAACAACCCATTTGATCCTTGAGGGTTAATGGAAAGTTGTGCAAACAATCCGAGCATTATGACACCCAATATTCCACCAACGCCGTGAACTCCAAAAACGTCAAGTGCATCATCCAAACCTACTCTGTTTTTCCAAGCGACAACCGCATAACTTACAATGGATGCAAGAGTTCCTATGAGCATGGCAGTTTGTATAGACACATAGCCTGCGGCTGGTGTGACGGCTGCCAATCCTGCAACTGCACCTGTTAACATACCAAGAATTTTGGGCTTCTTCTCGAACATTCCTGACAAGATCAACCACGTAACTGCCGCGAATGAAGCCGCAATATCAGTGTTTAAGAAAGCGATCCCTGTTATACCATTAGCCTGTAACTCGCTGCCAGCGTTAAATCCATACCATCCAAACCATAAAAGTGCTGTTCCAAGTGCAACCAAAGGTATACTGTGAGGGCCTTTATCCTTGATTTTTCTTTTCCCAACGAAGAGCACCGAAGCCAAAGCTGCCACTCCTGCTGTGGCGTGAACGACAATACCACCGGCAAAGTCGAGAACGCCCCATTTTTGCAAGAATCCTCCACCCCATACCATATGAGCAATTGGGAAATACACTAACAAAAGCCAAGCGGTAAGGAACAACAGATAAGCTTTGAACCTGACACGATTGGCAAATGCACCGGTGATCAATGCCGGCGTGATGATGGCAAACATCATTTGATAAGATATGAAAACCAGCAACGGTATGTTGTTAGCTGGAGCAAGAGGTGTTGATGGAGTAATTCCTATCAAGAAAGCATGATTTAAATTTCCTATGATTCCACCGATATCTCCACTAAAAACCATTGAATAACCAACCGCGATCCACAATACCGTCGTAACACCCATTGACACGAAGCTCTGCATCATTATTGCTAAAACATTTTTTCTCCCAACAAGCCCTCCGTAAAAAAAAGCCAATCCAGGAGTCATCAACATTACCAAACTCGTTGCGATTAGCATGAATGCCGTATCACCTGTGTTAAACATTTTGCTCCCTCCTATTTTCATTTACGTTGATTTAAAAACTTCACAACAAATGAAGCGTGACTCTATCCTCTTTTTTAAGAGGCTTTCATCTTTATCACCTCCACCTAATATTGAATTCTAAAATGGTTCTACAAAGATCAAAGAGAAGTATGGGAGGTCTTTGTCCATTTTGATGCTTGCGATGAAATAATCAAGAAAATGATGTGTGTTACTGGAAAAGAAATACCATAAATCGAAAGAAAAATGAAAGTCAGATTTATCCAATGATTTTGAGATGTACGCACCAAGCCTCCATGGTCCTACGTAGTACTGACCGTAAAATCCTACCTCAAAAGCCACATTTGATGACACAGTAGTTTCAAAGGAAGGGCCAAACCTGAATCCTGTATTCTTTTCATTTCTCCCAAGCAAAGGCACATGGGCTTCTACTTCGTAAGTAAGGCATTGTGATGTCGAGGCCGCTGTGAAAACATTCGCAAAAAGCTCATCGTTAAAGCCGTTCATAGCTCCAACGTTGAAAACCCAACTTCTCGTTGGCGAATATCCAAGTCCCACAACGTAATTCATAGAAAACGCAGGAAAAATGAGCACGATCACAGTTATTAAAAACAAAAAAAACGTTTTTTTCAAGATGAACACCACCATCGTTCATGATAAAATACAGAAGCACTCAAAATTATATCACTTAAGGTGAATATGTTGAAGATAAAGAAAAAAATTGGAAAGATCATTCACTCAAAACAAACGATGTCCCAAGCGATCATGTTGATGACGATCATAATTCTCTTGTCCAAGGCAATGGGATTTGTACGCGATATGATCGTTGCCTATTTTTTTGGAACAAGTGAAACTATGGATGCTTTCATATCCTCTCAGACTCCTTTGAATTTTATAAATGGCATTGTAATGGGAGCCATAGTTGCCGTTTTCATTCCGTTGTTCATAAGAGTGAGGAAATCGAGAGGACAGCAAGAAGCAGAGCGATTTTCATCTACAATTTATTACTTTGCGATGTTCATAATGATCTTTTTGGTTCTTATTGCCGTTGGATTCGCTCCTGAAGTCATGAAACTGTTCTTTCCGGGATTTTCTGGAGCAAAATTGGCGCTCTCGGTAAAGTTTTTAAAATGGATGAGTTTGGCCATACTTTTAACAGCCACAATGAATTTTATCAACGCTATTTTGAGAAGCGAAAAAAAATTTTTAGCCTATCCGCTTGTAGGCCTGGGATTTAACGTTGTTATAATATCGGCTCTTATTTTGACAAGAAGATTAGGAGATATCTCACTTGTCATTGCCTGGACATCTGGCCCTCTTTTCATGGTGTTGGTACTTGGATTCGCGGAAAGACGCTATTTGAACCCCTTAAAAGTGAAGAGGCACATTCCGGAAACTCACGATCTTTTGAAGATGATAGCCCCCATCCTTTTTTCAAGTGCTTTTGGAATGTTGAACACGATCGTTGATCGTTCATTTGCCTCTACTTTGAGCACAGGGGCTATAAGTGCTTTGATGTACGCAAGGCGTGTAAGTGGAGCTGTCACAGGCATCTTGGGTGTGCCAACTCAACAAGCTTCTTACCCCTCAATAGCCGCCAACGCGGCGGATAACGATATGGCCGCATTGTCTTCAACACTAAGGCGTTCCATGAAGCTTCTGGCTTTTTTCTTAGTGCCCATATCCTTCGCACTCTTTCCGCTTTCAAAAGGAATCATAGGGATCATATTCCAGCGAGGACATTTCACGTACGAATCCACTCTTCTCACTTATCCTCCCTTGATAGCCGCTGCTCTTTCCCTTTTTACGGGAGTTTACAACGGCATATTGGTTCGTGTGTATTACTCGTTTAAAGATTCCAAAACCCCCATGATTTACGGAATCGTTGGGATAGGGATCAACATTCTTTTGAATTTTCTTTTCATTCATCCTTTGAAACAGACAGGTCTTGCGCTATCTACTTCTCTCAGTTCGTTTTACTTCACAATCGTCATGTTGATATCTTTGCGAAGAAAATTTGGAATATGGTTTTTCAGTACAGGTCACTTTGTGCGAGTTTTGATAGCTTCATCTGTAATGACAGCCGGAATGTATCCCATAATGTTTTTCGTTAAGGGAAGTGTAAGATACGTAATTGCCACAATGGTTGGGGTAGGAATTTACTTTTTGATGTCTAAGATTTTGAGGATCCTTCCTCAACACTTTTGGAGATATTTAAAATTCAAAAAAATCCCTTCTGAAGAAACAGAAAATACAGAACATTAAGTTCATAAATTTAATAATTAAAAAAATGAACTTTTTTTATGAATAAAAGTCCAAATGAATAGGTGGTGTTCCTCATTGAAAGAAGAAGATGACAGCGATCAAGATCGAAATATTCAAAAGATACTCGAAATGGTATTCGATTTGGTAACGAGTTTCACGAAGATCCTCTCCTCCTGTGAAGAAGCTGAAAACATGAAAACTATGGAATTTTACATTATGTTGTACATAGGAATGAAGGGATCTAAGAAGATGAGCGAACTTGCTGGAATTTTTTCCACAACCAAAAGCAACGTAACCCTTCTTGTGAATGGCCTCGAAAAAAAGCGATACATAAGGAGAAAAAGATCAAAAAAAGACAGGCGCGTTGTGGAAATTTGTCTTACAACAAAAGGTGAAAAAATTTACAGCAAAACTTTGGAAAGTTTCGTCCAGCTTATAAAGCACATTGTAAAACTCATACCAACCGACGATCTTCAAATCATTTCAGAGGGTTTTTTCAAAATGGTGCAGATCTTCTCAAATGCTAAAAACGAGAATCCAGAGGAATATCGCCTAAAGTGAAGGTTCGTTTGGAGGCGAATTGCATGGTCCTTGTAACAGGGGCAACAGGGCATATTGGGAATGTTTTGGTCAGAAAGTTAATTGAAAAAGGCGAAAAGGTACGAGCGCTGGTCATGCCTGGCGACAATTCAATTTCGTTAGAGGGTTTGAAGTTGCAAATAATTGAAGGAGATGTACGCAATTCGAAAGATGTGATGATGGCATGTGAAGGGATAGACGTTGTTTATCATCTGGCGGCGATCATTTCTATAGTGCCCGGTCATAAAAAGCTCATTTACGATGTAAATGTTGGTGGAGTCGAGAACATTCTTAAAGCCGTGAAAGAAGCACATGTCAGAAGATTGATTTACACAAGTTCCGTTCACGCCTTTTCAGAACCAAAAGTTGGATCGGTCATAAATGAAAAAATTCCCTTTGATCCATCTAAAACTGCCGGAACATATGGTAAATCAAAGGCAACAGCTGTTTTGAAAGTAATCCAAGCTGTTCATCAGGATGGCATAGACGCTGTTGTAATATGTCCCGCGGGTGTCATAGGTCCCTACGATTACAAATTATCTGAAATGGGGAAAGTGATACTGCGATACATGAGAGACAAACTGAAAATCAACATTAAAGGCGCATTTGATTTTGTGGATGTGAGAGATGTCGTTGAAGGCGAAATTGCCGCGGCTGAAAAGGGGAAAAGGGGAGAAGTTTACATTCTTAGTGGAGAACAGATCAGCATGGAAAAATTCATGGAAATTCTAAAAGAAATTACCGGTAAAAGTGGTCCCGTTTTTTCGTTACCAAAGTACACTGGTGGATTCATTTCCCTTTTTTCAGCACTGTACTCTTTCATTCTTAAAAGAAAAGCCTTATTTACTCCGTACACAGTTCACACGCTTACAAGACATTACACTTTTTCACACGAAAAAGCTTTCAAAGAATTGGGATATTCTCCGAGACCGATTTTTGAATCCATCACAGATACGGTCAAATGGTTTGAAAAGAATG
>CAYYEU010000051.1:0-7026 GCA_964470975.1 uncultured Mesoaciditoga sp.
TTCTTTAACAAGTGGAAAAGCCTTTTCTGCCTCTTGAACGTAATTTTCACCGATTGTCTCCACACCAGCCCTTATTGCCTCATCCACCTCTTCAGACGTTCTGGTCTTGGCTGCAGCGACCAATTTAACACCTTCCGGAAGCTCTTCAAGTATCTTTTTCACGTTACCCGTTATGGAAGACATTCTCCTCACCTCTTCAAAATCTTTTTTAGATCTACTCCTCGTTTTTGAAAGTATAAAATGCAAGAAATCCAAAAAAAAGAACAACTTCAAAAAATTTTCTTCAGTTCCAAAATTCATGGATATGCCATGTTCTATGGCGTGCCTGTTAAGAACACGATCATCGTCTTCATATTCAGCAAATTTCACCCATTTATAAAATGGGATTTTGTCGTCTCCACTAACCATATTTACTATTGTTCTCATAACCGATTCAACGGTGACAAATTTCTTGTTTTGAAATTTTATGAGCTCTTCCATTTCACCTTCCATCGGGTTCACACGAACTAAAAAATCCCATATAACTCCTTCTGTCTGAGGTATGAGCCCATAAATGGCAAGTTCCAACTCACCCCTTAAGTAAGCGTTGATCACCGAAATGATTATCTTCTTCCTATGATAAAAGTATTTGCTGTCAAGCCAACCTTCTGAAGTTTCTTTAATGTCTGTATCGTTGAAAGCCTTTGAAATTTTTTTGAATATGTTTTCAGAACTCATGCCCTTTGAAGATTTAAAACCTAATCTGGAGATCACTTCTGGAGAAAAGAACCACCCTAACTGCGCAGATTTTTTGGCAACTTGTAAAGCGTTCCCTTCAAGAATCCCATTGTACCTTCTCATGGCAATGTTGAGATCCTTCATAAAACCATCCTTCCATTTCTTTACCGCATTTTGCCACTTTTTTTCAACCTCTTTGCTACGTTTAATCCGAATGGCATTTCTGAAAGAGTTGTAAAAAGGCTTTCCGTCTTTGGGGTTGTAAAGCTCTGAGAACCCATTTGCTTTCGCAAATGCAAAAGACATCTTTCTTAAACAAGCTTCCTCTACTTTTTCTAAAAACTTGGTGTTCGTATTTTCAACACTCAAAATTTCGATCAATTGAAAGAAAAAAGCCTTTGATTTCTTTTCCTCATTGGCTTTTTTGTAGGTGGTACTGTCTATCCACAAATCTACCGTAAACTCTCCGAGATTCGTTTTCCAAATGGTGAGCACATCCATCATCCTTTTGTGAAGGCAATTTGTGCTTCTCATGTTCCACAACTATTCTCACACAGAACGTCATCCAAGTCAAGTTCATTTCAAACTTTTTCTGTAAAAATAGTGCACATTTCGTAAGGTAATGTGGTTAAATTTTAGTTACAAACATTTTCCTTGTACACCATTTCGCGAATTGATGTTGATTAATAATGCTAATTATGCTAACATATTATTCAGCGTGCAGATACACGCCAAAATTTAAAGGGGGTGTCTATATGCGTAAGATTACTTTTGTACTGGCAGGCGTAATTCTTTTGATGGGCGTTATGGGTTTTTCTACTATTCCAAAAGATACGCTTGTCATAGGTGCAAATACGGGAATATTCATAACGCTCGATCCTGCAGTTTGTTACGAAGTGCTACCAAGTGTGGTAGTCATGAACACTTACAGTGGCCTCTTCAAACTTGAAAGTTCAAACGGAGTGATAAAAGCCGTTCCAGAAATTGCAGAAAGCTACGACATATCAAAGAATGGAAAAACGTGGACGTTTCACATCCGACATGGGTTGACCTTTTCCAACGGTGATCCTTTAACGGCAGATGCCGTCGTCTATTCGTATCGACGGGTGTTAAAACTTCACAAGTCTCCTGTCTGGCTGTACGAATCCATAGGGCTCACAACTGATAACATGAACGAAACGATCAAAAAGATAGACGATTACACGGTTCAAATCATCACAGATAAACCATATGCTCAAAACGTGGTTATGTCTATACTTGCAGAAAGTTGGGGTGGAATCGTCAACCCCAAAGTTGCAGAGGCACACAGCGTCAACGGTGATATGGGCTCTGAGTGGCTCACAGATCACAGTGCAAGTTCTGGACCTTACATTTTAAAAACGTGGAAAAGGAATTCGATGATCGTACTCGAAGCAAATGACAAATATTGGAGAGGTGTTCCTAAAATCAAAACGATCATAATAAGAGATGCGCCGGAATCCACTAATCAACTCCTTTCCCTCAAAAGAGGAGATATAGACGTGGCATGGAACTTAACTCCTGATCAGATAAACTCGTTAAAGGGATTAAAGGACATTAAAATCGTCACAACACCTGGACAATCCGATGAGTACGTTGGAATGAACGCTGGGTGGGGGCCGTTCAAAAGTGCGAAAGTCAGACTGGCCGTCAAATATGCAATAGATTATCAATCCATCATAAAAGATGTAGTAGGTGGATATGCGATAAACAACCAAGGCTTCATACCTTATGGTTATTTTGGATATGTTTCTAAAACTCCTTTTCACAAAGACATAGCCAAAGCAAAAGAGTTGCTTAAAGAGGCTGGTTACCCGAATGGGTTTGAAGTCGAACTCGTCACAAATACAACAGAGAGACGTAGAAATGAAGCTATATCAGTCCAATCGGCTCTTGCAGAGATAGGAATTAAAGCGAAAATAACCATAATGCAAGCTTCTCAAATGTACTCCAAATTCAGACAGCAAGGCTTACAAATGATAGTCGCTGGATGGGGTGTGGATTTCCCAGATGCTGATGCGCTTGCAAAGCCATTTGCTGATTACAGAGTAAAACAACTTGCATGGCGACTCATGTGGTACGACGATTACGCTGCTAACCTTGCTGAAAAGGCTGGGTTTGAGAAAAATTCTGCTAAACGCGAACAAATGTACGAAGATCTCACCGATTACTGGTTCTTAAATGGACCATTTGCCATGCTTTACCAGCCACTCCAATATTGGGGAATAAGAAGCGAACTTAAAGGTTTCGATAAAGCTGTCCAAGGATACGCTCTCGTCTGTGATCTGACGGAAATCTACAAATGATTTGAATATTCCTTATCATTCTTCATGAAAGGCGTGCATCGTCGCGCCTTTCATTTTAGTGATAGCATGAGGTGGTGATGAATTTGAAATTGGGAATGTACATATTGAAACGTTTGCTGCTAATGGCCCTCGTCATGTTTGGAGTATCCATAATAGTCTTCTTCATAGCTCACGTTATTCCGGCAGATCCGGTTGGAGCTTTGCTTGGTGGAAACGCTCCTCCAGAGCTTGTAGATCAAATGAAACATCAGCTTGGACTTGATAAGCCCCTTTGGGAGCAATTCGAGGTCTATATGGTCGGATTACTACATGGAGATTTTGGAACCTCGCTGAAATCCAATCGTCCAGTGATACAAGATATATCTGAATATTTTCCAGCGACCCTTGAACTCGCCATATTCTCAATCATATTTTCAATCGTCTTGGGGGTGATACTCGGAATAATTTCCGCCGTCCATCGCAACAGTTGGGCGGACCACTTTTCGCGAATATTTTCCATACTTGGTGTATCCATGCCGGTTTTTTGGACCGGCCTCATTTTGCTGTTGATATTCTATTATTTGCTTGGTTGGCTGCCAGGAGCGGGACAATTGAGTTTGTTCACCATTCCGCCCAAGCGTATAACGGGAATGGTCATATTCGATGCGCTCTTTACGGGAGATTGGAGCGCATTCTGGGATGGACTACGTCATATAATACTCCCCTCGATCGTCCTGGGATACGCCGCGACCGCTTCAATCGGGAGAATAACCAGAGCAAGCATGTTGGACGTCTTGAGACAGGATTTTATAAGGACAGCAAAGGCAAAGGGGCTGTCAAAAAGAATCGTGATTTATCGCCATGCCCTCAGAAATGCCTTAATACCAGTTATAACCGTTATAGGATTGACTTTTGGTGGTTTGCTTGAAGGAGCCGTGTTAACAGAAACCATATTTGGTTGGCCAGGACTTGGAAGATACATAGTTAATGCTTTGTTGGTGCTAGATTATCCAGCAATAATGGGTGGAACATTTTTCATCGCATTAGCGTATTCACTGGCTAATTTGGCCGTTGACTTAACATACGCTGCGTTAGATCCAAGAATGCGGATTTAGTTGGGGGTGCGACAAATTATGACAGTCATTACAAAAGAAGGAAAATTAAAGGAATTCATAAAGCGTAGGAAACCTATAATAGAGGATTGGAAACATTCCTTGTATTTATGGAAAAGCACAAAGCTCGCCATGATAGGAAGTGTCATTATAGGGATACTTCTATTTATAGTGGTATTTGCACCTTTGATTGCGCCTTACGATCCATTCTTGAATAACATGAGTGAAAGGTTACAATCACCAAGTTGGAGCCATTTTTTTGGAACTGATCAATTCGGTAGAGATATATTCAGTAGGGTAATCTACGGTTCACGTATAGAAATATGGATAATTTTCTTGGTTTCACTGATAAGTGGCGGGGTAGGTACACTGCTTGGAGTTGTCTCTGGGTATTTTGGTGGGGTAGTTGATGAAATTATAATGAGGACTACTGACATGTTCTTGGCATTTCCAAGCTTAGTG
Source organism: uncultured Mesoaciditoga sp. (assembly GCA_964470975.1). GTDB lineage: Bacteria > Thermotogota > Thermotogae > Mesoaciditogales > Mesoaciditogaceae > WGFY01. The sequence continues at coordinate 4,595 of CAYYEU010000051.1, forward strand.
CTTGCCATGGCGTTTGCTGCAGCACTTGGTCCAAGTCTTACGAATACCATCATTGCCATTTCAGTCGTTGGCTGGACGGTTTTTGCAAGACTTGCCAGGGCCGAAGCTATGAAAGTAAAAAAACAACCTTATATTGAAGCAATACGCTCCGTTGGAGCTGGAAATACCCGAATAATGTTTCTTCACGTCTTACCAATGTGTCTTTCCCCTGTACTGGTTCAACTCACGTTGAGAATGGGAACCATAATATTGACGGCAGCAGGGTTGGGATTTCTTGGGCTTGGAGTAAGACCACCTCTGCCTGAATGGGGCTCAATGGTCAGTGATGGAAGAAGCTATTTAGTTGGGCAATGGTGGATTTCAACTTTCCCTGGCATTGCCATAGCTTTAATTGTGCTCGGATTCAATTTCTTAGGTGACGGAATAAGAGACATAATGGACCCAAGGTTGAGGAGGTAGTGGCATGCGTGGAAACCTTCTGGACGTTAAAAGCTTAAAGGTCGTATTTTACACATATCGGGGCGTTATAAAAGCACTTAATGGTGTTGAGTTGTGGATGAATCATGGGGAAAGGCTTGGAGTAATCGGAGAAACCGGATGCGGTAAATCGGTAACCTCTCTTTCAATAATGGGCTTGATCGAACAGCCAGGGGAAATAGTTGAGGGAAATGTCTATTTTGAAGGAAAATCCATGCAAAAAATGAATTCAACTGAACTTCATGATATGAGAGGAAAAGAAATATCCATGATATTTCAAGAACCCGTCTCCGCTTTGAACCCTGTTATGAAGGTGGGATTTCAAGTCGCAGAGAGCATTGCAAAAACAAAAGGAATTTCCATAAAAAGCGCATATCCTGATGTTATTAAAATGCTTGAGTTAGTTGGCCTTGATGCTAAAAGGGCCATCAATCTCTATCCCCACGAACTTAGTGGAGGAATGGCTCAAAGAGCAATGATAGCCATGGCTCTCTCATCACATCCAAAGCTTTTAATCGCCGATGAACCTACATCCGCCCTTGATGTCACGATACAAGCTCAGATAATGAAATTATTAGATAATTTGGTCAGTGAAATGGGGAATGCCGTGATTTTAATCACTCATGACATGGGGGTGGCTGCCGAGTTTTGTGATAAAATAGCCGTCATGTATGCTGGGAATGTTGTCGAATACGCATCAGTATTTGATATATTCGATGAACCATTGCATCCTTACACAAAAGGGCTTTTGAAAGCCGTTCCAAAAGTGGGACAATCAAAAGAACTCGTTGGAATACCTGGAACTGTGCCAGATCTTGTAAATCCCCCAAGTGGATGTAGATTTCACCCAAGATGCCCTCATGCTATGAAAATATGCACAGAAAGACTGCCACAGCTTGTTGAAGTCAAACAAGGTCATTACGTGGCATGCCATCTTTACACCCAAGAAGGTGAACACCATGGAAGCCAGAGTAAAATCTGATATGCTGATGAAAGTTGAAAACTTGAAAAAATACTTTCCACTTAGCAAGTCGCCTTTCAGCCGTCCAGTGTACGTTAGAGCTGTGGACAATATTACATTTCAGATTCCTCAAAGAAGCATTTTTGCCGTCGTAGGAGAATCTGGCTCTGGGAAAACCACTCTTGCCAGAACTGTTCTGAGATTGATAGAGCCAACGGCTGGAAAGATATTCTATAGGAACGAAGATCTGACAAAATTCAACCTAAAACAATTACGCTCTTTCAGAAGAAAAATGCAGATCATTTCTCAAGACCCTTACAACTCTTTACATCCAAGGAAACTTGTCAAAGATATAGTTGGAGAAGGACTGAAAATACACTTTCACATGTCATCAAATGCGATCCTTGATAAAGTAAAAGAAACTCTTGAACGCGTGGGATTGCGTGAAGAGCACATGTTCAGATATCCACACGAATTTAGCGGTGGCCAGAGACAAAGAATTGCCACTGCGCGTGCCATAGTGCTAAAGCCAGAATTTCTTGTCTTAGATGAACCTACCTCTGCCTTAGACGTTTCCGTCCAAGCCATCATATTAAAGATGCTGAAAGAGCTAAAGGAATCTTTGGAGCTAACGTATCTTTTCATAACACATGATCTTGCTGTAGTTGACTACATGGCTGATTATGTGGCTGTTATGTATTTAGGGCAGATCATGGAAATGGGAACCAAAGAAGACATATTCAACAAAACAGCGCATCCTTATACACTTCTCCTTATGAACTCCATACCGGATCCAAATCCACATATCAGAAAAGAGAAAATGATTCCCAAAGGAGAGATTCCAAGCTCTGTCAATCCCCCAAGTGGCTGCAGATTTCACACACGTTGTCCGTACGCAAAAGAAATATGTAAAGAGAAAGAACCAAAGCTTTCAAAAATATCTAATACACACTTTGTCAAGTGCCATTTCCCAAATTCAATTCAAAGATGATAA
>CAYYEU010000052.1:0-6967 GCA_964470975.1 uncultured Mesoaciditoga sp.
TCACGAAGGGCGCCATTACCGCCGTCAAAGTCAGGAACATGAAGGAAAGTGTTCTTTTGTCGTTTGCAAAAGAAATCATCCTGTATCCCCATCTGCTGAGTATGCCCTTCTTATCGAGCCCCTCGTTCACAAGCATCATTACAAAAAGAATCCACAGTACCTCGAATTTGTTCCCTTCAAGGTATTCAAGTGGATTCTTCCTGAAGATCAACGTTGTGATCGTCGCAGCCAAAATGGCGGCTGTGAACAACCATTCATGAACGACTTTTATCACTATTCTTTTTGCCAAGTGTTTTTACCTCGCTACAAAGAAAATCATCACGAACATGATCATCGCGTACAAGATGTACGAGTAAATATGGCCGTTCATCAACGTTATGGACAACGCTTTTGAAGTTGCCTTCGTGGTGCTTGCGATTCCATCGTATAAAAGAGTTGTGATGTCTTTCACTGAAACGTATCTCACTTTTCCCTTTTTGATTTCTTTCGTAGAATACACTTTTCTCAGTATGAATTCAAGCGTGAACGAATAGGCCGGGACGCTGAAGTATTCTCCCTCTTTCAGCGGAATTCCACCGTTCCACGCACTTACTCTTTTGACTTTCTTTGATTTTGACACGTAAAATGCAAGTGGGAAAAGGAATATCACCCCTGCAACGACAGCCAAGAACGTTGGAGACACCACGCCGAACACCGGATGGGACGAAACTATCAAGAACGGTTTTGGAACTCCAAACAAGCCAGAGAGAAAATCGCCGTATCCGAAGTAGCCTATCAAATAAGGAGAAAAAAGGCCTGCCAGCAGGATCGTCAAGGAAAGGAATACTTCGGAGATGTTCATGGTAAACGACGGGATCTTTTTTGCCTTCTTTCCGTGATCGTAGCCAAGAGCGCTGTAGCCAACAAGTTTTGCCATAGAAAACGCTGCCAGACCCATGGCGAGGGCCACAAGTATACCTGCAAATGCGGCACTTAATCTGTCCAACATCGATGAAAATTTGTAAGATTGAAAGAGCGCTTCCAGCGTCATCCATTCTCCTAAAAATCCTATAAGCGGGGGGAAGGCGCTGAATGATAATCCGGATGTCAGTATCGAAATTGCCGGTATTTTACCGACGGCCGTCCATATGCCTCTGACGTCGTCAATCGTTTCTTGACCAAGCGCCTCTTTTGCATGGCCTACTGCCATGAACAAAAGAGATTTAGCCGTGTTGTGTGCAAACAACAAGATCAACGATGTGATCATGGCAAACGAAGATAACACCGTTAAATTCGCACTGTGTGCGGTCACGGACAACCCCAACGCCGCAAGGATCATCCCGTTGTTTTCAACAGTTGAGTACGCTGGCAGGATCTTGAGACCTTTGGCGGATGCGGCCTGCAAAGCGCCCCAAAATGCGGAGAAACCTCCGAAGAGCATGGCCAAAATCCCCCACCATTCTGGCTGACCACTTACGGACAACGCTCTTACCAAACCGTAAACACCCATCAAGGTCAGGGGAGCACTCAAGATCGCTGAAGCGTTGGAAGGAGCTCTGGTATGAGCGCCTACGAGCCATGTGTGTAACGGGTAGATGCCCATTTTAGTTGTAAACGCTATCGTGGACATCAACAAAAAAATCCATGTTCCGTGCGTTCCGATCAAGATCAGTGAATGGTTGTGAAGGTAAAGAGCGGCGAAAGCAACGAGCAACGAAACGGTTGAGATCTCGCCAAAGGCTAAAAAATCGAACGCTTCTTTGAAGGAATTTTTGTGTTCCATTATCAAAAGATAAGAGAAAATCGTGGCGATTTCCCACCCACTTACGAATGTAAGGGCGTCTCTGGCTGTTAAAGCGAGGAATATTCCAAAGAGTGCGCCGTTGAAAAAAATGGGCATTTTCTTCGAATAGTTCATACCGTAATCGATCGAATACAACGAGATCGCAAACCACGATATGGAAGCCATGATCAAAAATATGGCACTTGTGTGATCAACTCCAACACTCAAGCCAACTCCTTTTAAAAGCACGTACGTGCCGGAATGAAATGGTGCGTTCATACCAACAACGGCCGCGATGAATGCGAACGTGGATGCGATTGTGGCCATCGTGTAGCTGAATTTCCTAAAAGAAGTGGTTATCGCTCCGAGAATGAAAAACGCAAAAGAAAAATACACGTAAATCATGTCAATCAGTCCTTCCGGATATTTTTAAAAGCACGGCTAAAATTTCAGATGGATTGGGACACCCATCCATACTCGCCACCACTTTTGGAAGTTTTAATTCATCTGGATCGATCCCATCGTCTCCACAGCCTTTTATCAAAAGAATGCCAAACGGTTCTGGAAGTTGTTCTATCGTGCACCGTAAAGGCTCTACCATCTTTTTCGTGGGTCTTCCCAAAACGATCAAAAGGTCCGCGTGTTTAGGAGATGCCGCTGAATATATGCCGAACCTGTGAATGTTGTATTTTGGGCTTTTAAGAGCTTGCATTTCGAAATTCAAGACGTTGCAATTTCCCACGTCTATTGTGTATATGTTAAGAGATTTTTTGAAGAGTTTCATCCTCTTCACGCGTGATTTTGATTCGTATTTCTTGTCTTCGGTCATCATCTTTGTCATGCCGACAATTGGCCACCATCTCATGATATTTTCCTCCTCTTACCTTGCGGCATCCGCGAAGTTCACACCGAAAGAATCCACTGCAAACGGGAAATCCGTGAATATGTTTCCAACGATCGAGTGTGCTATCGCCGCCATTCCAAAAACAGATGGCGTGGAGACGTACAGTTCTTTTATTTTGAAATCTTCTACATCTGTATGGTAAAGAACCGTTCCACTCGGAGATTCGCACCATCCCAAACCTTCCCCATTTTCGCGTGAAATGACTTTATCGCTTTCCTTTGAATTCAGATTTCCCACATTCGTCAAGATGAACTTCACACTTTCGAGAACTTCTTCGGCTCTGACTTCCATCCTTGAAAGAGAATCCCCTTCCTCATCGGTCACAATTCTAAGATTTTTGTAAGTCTCATCGTTCGTTCTGAGATCTTCTTTCACGTTGCACGCCCTAAGACTCGGACCTGTCAATCCTATCGCCATTGCATCTTGAGCGTTCAAGATGGCGGTTGAGTGCAGCCTGTCGATGTAATTCGCACTGACCATCGAATTCTTGTACAGCTCGTTGAAATTTCTCCCAATCCTTTCGATCTCTTTCAAAACGGAATTCAAGGCTTTGTCGGATGGAATTTTAGACACACCGCCTATCTTTACAAAGTCACGGAGATATCTCGAGCCCGAAAAGGATTCATTCACACAAAGTGAATCTTCGAAAAGCTCGCTCAAATGCGACGCCAAAACGAGCTGAGCCGCGGCAGATGCGAGCTTCAAGATCACGTGAATGTGGTTGTAGATCCTTTCAAGTTCTAAAGCGATCGCTCTCAGCCTTTTCACTTCGTCGTCCACTTCCACGTCAAGTGCCTTTTCAACCGCTCTTGAGAAAGCCAAAGCATGCGATAACGTGAAATTTCCACTTACGCGCTCCACAATTTTCAAAGCGTCGTTCACGTTCATCGCGATCATCTTCTCGTCAAGACCTCTTCTTTTGTAAAAGGTGTCCATCTTAACGGACAGAATTCTTTCCCCATACGTGTACAAATGGTAAACTCCAGCTTCTCCGACCCCTGCGGTTACGGGGCCGTATCTGAAGTCAAATACCCCATCGCCTTCGATTTCTCCATTGCTAAGAACGTCACTTATGAATTCATCTCTGTTTTTCAAAAGATCCAAGTTTTTGAAACCTTCATTCTCATTTTCAACGTGTATCTTTCCTTTTTCCTGGACCACGAATCGTTCTTTGCCATTCGAGTTGAAATGCGCCAGCAGGATGCTCATTTTACCATCCCCTTTGAAAGGAGTTCTTCAATCTGCGGTATCAAGAAGATCACCAAAAAAGCCAAAGCGGTGTTGATTATCGGAATGCTTCTTCCAACCCTTTTTCTTTCCATAAGATCTCCGTTGGATTCTGAAAATGTCATCTTTCCAACCTTAAAATTCACGGATACGAACGCCAAAGCTAAGAAAGCGGCTAAAGTTAAGGCGTAGAAAAGCGGAAAATTTTTCAAGACGCCGTAGGTTATCATCATTTCACCCACAAACGTCCCGAAAGGTGGCGTTCCCGTAACCGCCATTGAAGAAAACATGAGCGTGTATCCCGTGAATGGCATTCGCTTGGATATGCCTTTGACATCGTCGATTCTACGTGATTTGTACCTTGCGAGAACATTTCCACTGAGAAAGAAAGCCGAAGATTTGGCAAATGCGTGAGACGTTAACAAAATGACAGCCCCTACAAAGGCATATTTCCCAAGAGAGAGGCCTATAAAAGCCATTCCCATGTTTTCCATTGTGGAATACGCGAAAAGACGTTTGTAGTATTTTTGGACGACCATCAACGTTGCCGCCACCAGTACCGTCAGAAATCCAAGCACAAATGAGAATTCTTTTAGGCTTGCCACCGGCACGGCTTGAAGCACACGCGCCACGATGTACAACGCGACAGGCAACAGGACTCCGGAAAATATCGCACTCACCGGTGCGGGTGCTTTTCCATGAACATCTGGAAGCCACGTGTGCATTGGAAAAATCCCGGCTTTAGTTCCGTAACCTATTACGGCCATCATGGTGCCGAGCAACAATATTTTATCAGCGTGTGTGATGTGCATTGACACGATCGCGGAAAAAGAAAGTGTGTGCACCGATGCGTAAATGAAAACGTTGGACAGAAGGGATATCATCAAGCCACTTGAAACTATCACTATGTATCGCCATGTAGCTTCTATGGCTGATTCGTTGTTTTCCGTTGCCACCAACAGAGCACTCGTGACAGTCGTTGCCTCAACGCCGATCCACATCATTCCAAAGCTATCGACCGATACGGTGAAAAACATCGTAAATGCGAAGATGTTCATGAGTAAGTAGTAAAAATTCTTCTCAAAAAGCGGTTTCTCCATGTACTTCATGTACGTGGTTGAGAATATGACCGTTGACGTGTACACGATGGATATGACGATAAGCATAATCTTCGAGAGTCCATCGATGTACAAAAAAGTATTGGAAAAATTTGGCAGGAAAGCGCTAACACTCGCCGCGGCGATCGTTGCAAGGGAAGCAACCACCGACACAACTTCCTCAAAGTAAGTTTTTCTTACAAGGCAAAGCAAAGCACCCAAAGCACTGAATATCATTGGAAGCGTGTAAATGTAAGCCATCTCATTCACCCTCTTAGCTCGTCGGATTCGTGCATGTCAGACGTCGAATTCCTCATCATCTTGACCACGATTCCAGACACCGCAACTATTCCTATCAGATCGAGAACGACACCCGCCTCAACGATAAATGGAAGTTCTGGGAACAAATAACCTTCGAATAGAAAGATGGCATTCTCCATGATCATGTATCCGATCAACTGAATGAAGGCGTTTCTTCTTGACACCATTAAAAAGGCTCCTTGAAGGATCAACGCGATCGGAATGGAGCCAGCTGACAGTTGAACGGAACCGTAAAGGGTAACTCGATACAGCACGTACGCAAAAACCACTATGAAAAGGGACATCAACACGGAAAAAGCCGTGCTCAGCGTTGGCTTTATTTCCCTTTCTCGCCAATGATCCCTCACCATACTCCTTTTCATGAACCAAGGAATGAAAAAGCCTCTGACAACTGCGGTGATGAGTGCCAATATCATAACCAAATACTTGTTCTCAACGATACCAATGTAAAGGAGAAACGCCGCGATTGTGTAGGAAGCTATTGAAAAAGTCGTTATGATCTTCTTCGTGTACACTTCCCATTGCATGAAAAGCACCAGAAGTATTTCGAAAAAGCCAACCAATGTGAAGATCTTTTCCATATCAAAGACTCCCTTTCGTCGTGTAAAACGCCAAAAAGCTTAAAAAAGCCAGCGCAAATGAGATCGCTACGTAATCGAAGTTTTTGAAGAGCCTGAACTTCGAAATGCTTTCCTCAAGCAAACCGATACCGATAACGAGACCAAGGAGTTTTAAAAAGTGAATAACCATGTACAACGCTATCGCAGTTGGATCGTACTTCATCGGCACGAAGAACGGAACGGTGTAGACGTTCACGAACACGCTCATGAGCAAGAATTTCTTTACATATCCGCCCCATTCGGAAAACGCGAGATCTACTCCGGAATACTCCATATCCATCGCTTGGTCGATCATTCCGAGTTCTGCCGTTGTGTGATGTTCTATCGGAAGTCTTCCGATTTCGACGAGTAACACCATGAAAAAAGCTGCGGCGACGAACCAATGCGTCAAGGATAAATACCAGCTCGACGACGTTTGTAAAACGTTGTTTATAACGTAGGGGTTGTTCGTTTTAGAGATAACGCCCAGCATGATGAAGATCAAGACCGTTATCGGTTCGGAAAGAGCTCCCATACTTGCAGCCCTTGATGTTCCAAGGTGTGAATAGTTGCTGCGGCTGTCCAGAGAGGCTATCTTCTTCAAAAATGCCGCGGCTCCAAAAACCAAACCACCGCCTATAAAATCCACCGTTGGACCAAATTCGAGTGGAAATGCCGTTATTATTGGCAAAACCAACGTCAAAAAAGTGTAGAGTGTGAAAGTCGCGTAAGGTGTTATGTGAAATAAAGGGGATGCGGATTCTGGAATCATGGGTTGTTTTCTAAAGAGTTTGAAAAGCGTGTAATAAGGTTGAAAGATGCTCGGACCCTTTTTAGACTCGATACGCTCTTCAAATTTTGCCAGAATGCCGAAGATCAAAGGTGAAAGCAAGAGAACGTACAGTAATTGCAAAACGCTTAAAGCAAATAGCATAAAAAACCTCCTATCCTTTTCGTTGGGTAGGAGTCATTGGCCTTAGGGGGCGTTCCGGTGGACTCCACCACCGTTGTATCGTTTTGATGGTATTATAAGGGAAGAATGTTAATTATGAATCAA
>CAYYEU010000053.1:0-6762 GCA_964470975.1 uncultured Mesoaciditoga sp.
AAATGCTGGAAGTGTTAGAATGGGAGATGACGTTGTTGTCCTGGGAAAGAATGGCGATGATGAGATCACTGCTGAAGAAATCGCATCTCTCGCAGGTAGTGTGAATTACGAAGTCGTTTGTAATATTTCAAAAAGAGTGCCTCGCTTTTACAGAAAATGAAAACGAAAGTGGTGTTTGAGATTGAAATTCGGTGAGCTTTTCAGTGAGGAATATTTAGAGAAACTTGGATTGTCCAAGAAGAGCCTGTCTGAGCAGAGAATGATTGCAGACGTTTCAGAGAACGATGTCATTGAGATGAAGCTAAAAGTGGTGAGTAAGAAGTTGCAAGAGTCTAGAGACGGCAAGAAGTTTTTGTTGTTGACACTCTCAGATAAAAGTGGAGAAATCAGAGCAGTAGATTGGTTCAACGCGGCTGAGAACGATTCAAAACTGAAAGTGAATTCGATCGTCAAAGTGCGTGGTCGAATTTCTATATACATGGATAAGCTGCAAATAAACATAGACAAAAATCGCGATGCTTTGATCGTACTGAAAAATGGTGAATACGATCCGGAATTATTTATATCGACTACAAAAAAGGATATCAACAAGATGTGGATGGAATTCAACGATTTGATGGATGAGATAAAAAGGCAATCTCTTAAAGACCTTTTAAGAGTTCCATTTAACGATCAAGATTTCATTCAAGAATTCATCAAAGCTCCAGCCGCTATAATCGTTCATCACGCTTATCGTGGAGGACTTTTAGAGCACACTCTGGGCGTTATGAAGCTTTCTAAGTCTATAGCTGACCTCTATCCCTCTGCTGATAAAGATTTACTGGTAACCGGTGCTGCTATTCACGATGTTGGAAAGGTTTACGAGTACAAAATAGAGCCCTATGGAATAGAGAGAACCACGGAAGGCGAATTAATTGGACACATCGTTTTGGGAACAAAAATGCTTAACGATTGGGCTCGAAAGGTGCCAACTCTTTCTAAAAGAGATCTTTACCACTTGACACACATGATACTCTCTCATCACGGTGAATTGGAATGGGGGTCTCCAACTGTTCCGAAAACGCTTGAGGCTATGATACTTCATCATGCCGATGATTTAGACTCGAAAATTGGACAGATAAATTCTTTGAGAGAGAAACATGGAAAAGCAGAATGGAGCGATTACGATAGATATCTTGGCCGAAAAGTGATGCTCAACTGGAATAATTTTGAATGATAAGGAGAAGGTTCATGGTTGAAAAATTAGTTATAGTTGAATCGCCATCGAAGGCAAAAACAATCCAAAAATACTTGGGGAAGGGCTACAAAGTTTTGTCTTCTCAAGGGCATGTAAGAGATCTTCCACCCTCAAAATTCGGCATCAAGATGAATGGAAAATTCGTTCCCGAATTCGAGATATTGAAAGGAAAGGAGAAGATCGTTAGAGAACTTAAAGAAAAAGCTAAGGGGCGCGATGTGCTTCTTGCAAGTGATAACGATAGAGAAGGCGAAGCGATAGCTTGGCACCTTTCTAATATATTGAGGCTGGATTTGAAGAAAAAGAATCGAATCATATTCAACGAAATAACAGAAAAGGTCATAAAAAAATCGGTAAAAGAACCACGAACTGTGGATATGAATATGGTTGACTCTCAGCTTACCAGACGCATTCTTGACAGAATAGTGGGCTACAAGGTGAGTCCTGTGTTATGGAAAGTGTTCAAATATGGTCTCAGTGCGGGAAGGGTTCAATCAGCCGCGCTGAGGATATTGTGTGAGCAAGAAAAAAAGATCCAAAAGTTTCATCCACAAAAATATTACGAAATTATCACTGAGATTTTCAACACCAAGACTAAATTGAAGTTTTTTGACGGGATTTCTCTTCTAAAAGAACCTTTTAACTCCCTGAGTAAAGCTCAGGAAGCTTTGAAATACATTTCCTCTTCCAATTTCAAGATTTTAGACGTTCAAGACAAGAAGATCAGCCTTAAGTCTCCTCTTCCCTTTAAGACAAGCACACTCCAACAAGCTGCGGCATCTGAACTTGGATTCGCAGTTTCAAGAACGATGAAAATAGCTCAAAAATTGTACGAAGGCGTGGATGTAAATGGCGAAACGATCGCGCTTATAACGTACATGCGTACAGATTCTTACAGAGTATCGGATGTGGCTCATGAAAAGGCTAAAGAGTTCATCGCTAAAAATTATAGTGAAGAGTATGCTGCCAAGAAGAAGAGCGTGAAAAAAAGCGCACTCTCTCAGGATGCACATGAGGCGATACGGCCAACTTATCCGACACTAAACCCCGATTCTTTGAGAAACAAATTGCCTAAAGAGTTTTACATGCTTTATTCTTTGATATGGAAAAGATTCATGGCGTCGCAGATGACGGATTCCCTCTACGATAAACGAATAGTCAAAATCTCAGATGAAAATGGACGTGCTTTGTTCGCTATGGAATTCAAGAGGAGAACGTTTGATGGTTTTGAGAAGGTCATGCCGACAAAAAATGAAACAAATGAATTTCCGAGTGTTCACAAAGGTGATGACGTGAAGATCGAGAAGCCCTCAATTTCTCAGCAGGAAACGAAGCCACCCTCAAGATACACGGAAGCCTCCCTCGTCAAAAAATTGGAATCTGTAGGCATAGGGAGACCAAGTACGTATGCGACGATCATCCAGACGCTTCTCAACAGAAAATACGTTGAACGTGATAAAAAAAGTCTCGCTCCGACATTTCTTGGAATGATGGTTAACGATTTTTTGACCAAGGAGTTCCCCAAAATCGTGAATTTGAAATTTACCGCTTCTATGGAGAAGGAACTCGATGGAATAGAAGAAGGAAAAAGCAATTGGCAAAAAGTCTTGAAGGAATTCAACGATGATTTTATCAAGAATTTGGAACGTGTTTCTGAAGAAGTTAAGGGTGGAAAACATAAATTGGCCCTTCCAACAGATGTCAATTGTTCAAAGTGCGATGGTAAAATGGTTTTGAAATACGGAAGATACGGAGCCTACTTGGAGTGTTCCAAATGTGATGAAAAGAAAAAAATACCAAGTGGTTCAGATCTTAAATTCGATGGAAAGGTAGTTCATGTAGCACTTTCGGTTCCGGAGATATTGGATGAAAAATGCCCCAAATGCGGGGCACCTCTGGTTAAACGAGTTGGACGATATGGGGAATTCATATCTTGTAGCAGGTATCCAGAATGTGATTACACAAGGCCAATTGTGAAATACGCTCGAGGACATTGTCCAAAATGTGGTGGCCGTGTCACAATCCGTAAAAGCAAACGCGGAAAAACTTTTTACATGTGTGAAAACAATCCCGCCAGTTGTGATTTTATAAGTTGGTATGAGCCGTCAGACTACAAGTGCCCAGAAGATGGTGAAGTGCTTTATTACAAGAAGAAAAAGGGATCAGAGGTGCTTTTTTGCCAGAAGTGCAAGAAAGAGTACAGAATAGAGGATTTTCAAAAAGATTAATTCTTGCCACTATTTCGGCCGTGTTATTGGCCATTTCGATGCCTGGGATGGTTTCATCCATATTCGTTTGGGTGGGGATCGTCCCACTCTTTTACGTGTTTGAAGAAAGAAGATGGTGGAAGGGGTTCTTGTGGGGATGGTACTGGGGAGTTCTCTACCTCGGTAGTGCACTTTATTGGATTTTACCCACTTTGACGAGCAACATATCTGAATTCAACGGTTTTCCAGCCGTTTTGGGTGGGTTGGCCTTCTTTGTTGCGTTGGCAATAGAAGGAGGATTTTTTGGGGTCATTGGGCTTATCTATTCGTTGGAATCTAAGTATTCAAAGAGTTCTTGGATCCTGCGTGCACTTTCTCTTTCTTCCATGTACGTACTTGTTGAGTACTTGAGAGGAATAGGAGACATAGGCTTCACCGGTGCCAGAATTTCCAATGCACTTTACTCACAGATCGGAATGTTGCGGCTTGTGCCATTCGTTGGCACACTTGGATTGGTTTTTTTGATATTCTTCATCAATTACTCGATTTATTCCGCACTGAAGCGAAAAAGATTTCTAACACTTTTCGTAATAAGTGGCGTGATTTTAACATTTTACCTTTCCTCTTATCTGGTTCCAAATGTACAAAAGGAAAATGGTTTAACGATTGGGGTTGTTCAACCGAATCTTTCCGTTGCTCAAAGATATGAAATGACATCATCTCAAATTGCAAAAGACGTTGATTCAAGCGTATCCTCTTTATCAAAAGAAGCGTCTCTCTTGATCTTTCCCGAAGGAACATTTCAGTCCGATTTTATAGGAACCTCTGCATATGAAGATGTTGTAGAAACGTTAAAAGCACACAAAGCCCACGCAATAATAGGTTATCCGTCGATCGATGGGAATAAATTTTACAACACCGTTGGGCTTTTTGGATCAAAGAGGGTTGAAAACACTTATTCAAAACACATATTAGTTCCTTTTACTGAAACTTTGCCTTACCCACGGTTCTTTGGCATGTTCAGTTTTTTGAAACTCACTCAGTTTTTCAGTCCTGGAGAAAAGTTCACCATTTTTAAATGGGATAATACGAAATTTTCCGTTCAAATTTGCTTTGAAAGTTATTTCAGCAGGCTTTCAAGGAAATTTACGAACGAAGGTTCCCAATTTTTGGTAACGGTTACCAACGACAGCTGGTTTTCTCAGCCTGTTGCTTTAGAGCAGCACTTCGCACAAAGTGTGTTCAGGGCGGTTGAAAACGGGAAATGGGCAATTCAAGTTGCGGATACGGGCATCACAGGGGTGATCGATCCGTACGGTCGTGTGATCAAAAAAGTTCCCATAAGGAAAAAAGAAGAAAGTGTTTTTTCAGTGGTACCAAATGAAAAGCGTACTTTTTACGATCGTTTCGGGAATTGGATAAATTGGCTTTCAATGTTGTTTATCGTATTGGACATAACGTGCACTTTGTGGAAAGTGCACTCAGCTGACTTTAAGATCTGAGTGTTTACGAGGAGGTCGGAAAATGAATTGGTGGAAAGAAGCGGTGTTTTACCAGGTTTATCCGAGGAGTTTTAAAGATTCTAATGGAGATGGTATAGGAGATTTAAAGGGTATAACGGAGAAACTTGATTATCTTTCTTGGTTAGGTGTTGATGTGGTGTGGATTTCCCCTTTCTTTAAATCTCCAATGGTTGATTTTGGCTATGACATAAGCGACTACAAAGATGTGGATCCGATCTTTGGAAACATGTCTGATTTCGACAAGCTTGTAGAAGAGGCCCATAAGAGGAAGTTGAAGGTGATAATAGATCAAGTTTACAACCACACATCTGATCAGCATCCTTGGTTTGTCGAATCCAGAAGCTCTCGTGACAACCCAAAAGCCGATTGGTATATATGGAAAGACGCAAAGGCGGATGGAACACCTCCTAACAATTGGGTTTCACTATTTTCCGGTGCAAAAGCCGAAAGTGCATGGGGATGGGATGAAAATAGAGAACAGTACTATCTTCATTTGTTTGGAAAAGAGCAACCCGATCTGAATTGGCAAAATCCAGATGTCAAACGTGAAATCTTTGAATCAATGCGATTTTGGCTCGAACACGGAGTCGATGGATTCAGATTCGATGCTGCAGCACATTATTACAAAGATCCCAAATTCAGGGACGCTTTAACAGGTGTGCAGATCAAGAAAAGCCTTTTTAAAAGCGTAAGAGACGTTTATTATTGGGACAGATTTTCTGGAAGACCCGAAACCCTTTTGGCCGTTGAAGAAATAAGAGAACTTTTGGATTCTTATCCTGGCGAAAAGGTTAGCGTTGGAGAGATATCGGCCGATATGGGATTGTGCTTGTATTTGCTTTTCACCATACCTGGAAGATTTAACATGGCATTTAACATCGATTTTATGGAGAAACTTTCTCTTAATGCCGAAAAAGTTCGACAATTGAGCGAAAATGTTGACATTTCTTTTGGAGACAGAGCCTGGCCGAGTTATGTGCTTGGAAATCACGATAACTTTCGAATAATTGATAGGTTAACTGAGGGAATGGAAGCAGACGAAGACACAAAAAAGAAAATCGCAAAACTTGCCGCCACGTTGCTTCTCACACTTCGCGGAACGCCGTTCATATATTACGGTGAAGAAATAGGCATGGAAAACACTCGCATTCCCTATGACAAAATTGTTGATCCGTGGGGAAAAGCTCTATGGCCTAAAGCAGGTCGAGACGTGTGCAGAACGCCAATGCAATGGGATGAAGGTGAGTATGCAGGGTTTTCTGATGTCGAACCATGGCTTCCCGTAAATTCCAACAAATCTCATGTGAATGTGGAAGATGAGATGAAAGATCGAAGTTCAGTTTTGAATTACTACAAAACTCTTTTAAAAATCAGAAAAAACAACTTGCCTTTGAGGAGAGGAAAATTGGAATTTTGGGACGCACCGGAAGGTGTTCTCTTTTACACACGTACTTTTTTCAGCATGCGTGCAACCATGTTGATCAATTTCACTTCCTATGAAAAAGAGGTTGAGATAAAAGAAAAAGGGAAAGTCTTGGCAGGTAGTGAGAAAAACGCTGGTGAAGATGTGAGTGAAAATGTAAAACTCCTACCATTTGAGTCTGTCATAATAGAAATTCTGTGATCATGAGCTACCATCTCACGTGAACGATAGCGTAGTTGACTCATACTTGCAGTTCGTTAACATTTTGATGGTTTCTCACTTTGATACCTTCATTTGCAAGCAATTCAAGGAAGTCGTTTACCAGATTTCTTGACAACATTACGGCTTCATTTGTTTTATGTGAGCACCACA
>CAYYEU010000054.1:0-6604 GCA_964470975.1 uncultured Mesoaciditoga sp.
AGTGGCTTTTTTCAATGTGATTAAACTTTTAAAGTTGACGCACATTAAGAGTTGATGATATACTTTGGTGGATTCTCAACTTTGCATACTCCAATTGGGGGCTGAAAAAATTGAAGAGTTCCTTGATTGTGCTTAAATTACCATTTTTTCTTTTTGGTGTGGCGGCGTTGTATCTGGTGTTGATATTCATTGGCTCATCGTCATCCACTGTTCCAGTACCACAGTTGATACCATATCAAGATAAATTGGAACACTTTTCGGAGTATTTCATACTTGGAATCATTCTTTTTTTTAATCACAGATTGGGAAGGAAAGTCAACAAAGCGATCAGCGTGATCGTCCTTTTCTCATGGCCGCTATTGGATGAATTTCATCAATCGTTTGTACCAATGAGAGATGCTTCAGTTTTCGATGCGATGGCAGATTATGTTGGCATGCTTGCAGCTATTTTGTTACTTCAACTTCTTTTCAATTTGTCAAAAAAAGATATAAAATAGCAGGGTAGAAAAATAAAATATCTGGAGGAAGTATCCTATGAAAAAGGAAAATCTCGTCTTCTTGTTATTCTTCTTGTTAGTGAATGTCTTCGGTTCCATAGCGTTTTCATCAGTCTACCTGTTAAGGCCTGGTGATCTCATAAGTATTCAAGTTTATGGTCATCAAGAAATGGCAGGCCAATACACCATTGGCCCTGATGGACACGTACAGATTTTCCCGGTGGGTGATATTTACGCCCAGTCCCTTAGTGCCCAATCCCTCACTGCCGTTGTAACAAAGAAATTGAAGGAATTTATTTCAAGCCCACAGGTGACGATCTCCATTCAAAAATACGCTCCATTTCTCGTGTACGTCCTGGGAAGTGTTAAAAATCCAGGTGCGATCCGTGTTTCTAGACCAACGGTAAAACTTTCCGCATTGCTTTCTATCGCAGGAGGTATCCTACCGAATTCCGATCTTTACAACATCAGGATCATTGGAAAAAGTGGTAAGTCGAAGATCGTTAACTTCTCTGAATTTTACAGTGGAGCGGACATATCAGATCCCACAATTTCATCCGGTGATACGGTCATAATACCGTCTGAAGAACAGACTGGCGTGTTTGTCATGGGAGAAGTGAAGGCACCCGGAGTCGTAAAATACACACCCACAATGTCCATATTAGACGTGATACAAAAAGCCGGAGGATTCACACAAGATGCTGACATTAAAAACGTACTGGTTTTCTTAAAGAACAATACCACCGCATCACACACTTACGATTTAGGTGGAATTTACAAAGGCAAAATGCCGAGCGTTAAAATTGTACCGGGTTCAATTTTTGTAATTCCGAGAAAGATTCAAAGATTTGCGTATGTCCTTGGAGCAGTTCAAAAACCTGGACTTGTCACATTTTTGCCTAACGAGAGCGAAACGATATTGAGCGCGCTTTCAAAAGCCGGCAACATCGTTAAAGAAAAAGCAACTGGGAAGATCAAAGTTGTCACTTCTTACATCACACATGAGTACAACGTATCGGACGTTCTCTCTGGAAAGGTGAACGTTCCCATAGAAAACGGTACGCTTGTGTACGTCGAAGGACAGGAGCTTTACGCCTACGTGGTTGGTGCCGTTAGAAATCCCGGAAGAGTCACATTTTCGCCTGGAATGCCTCTGACAATTGGTAGTGCTTTGTCTGAGGCTGGTGGCGTGATACACGGGCAAAACCTTGGAAAAGTTATTTTGGTACAAAATGAAAAGAAAGAAACGTACGATCTTTACTCAATAGCCTCTGGTTCAACAGACAAAAAAATAGAGAGCGGAGCCCTTATTTATGTTCCACAGGCTTCCGAAAAGTACGTGTACATGTTGGGAGCTGTTGAAAATCCTGGAAGAGTTGATTTTGGTCCAAACGAGCCTGAAACTTTGATAACTGCCCTTGCCAAAGTTGGCGGATTTTCCAAGGACGCCGCATCCGAAGCGAAAATCATAAATCGTAACGGTACGGAGAGAATTGTTAAAGTGCCAAATAACTACAGTGGAACAGACATCCAGCTTGAAACCGCAGACACCGTTGTAGTTGAAAAAGCTGACGAATGGGCGTATGTGTACGGAAAAGTTTCCCACCCTGGAAGGATTACGATCCAGCCGGACGAAACACTTTCATTACGCACCATTCTGGCGAAATCAGGGATATCCGTTCAAAAATATGACGCTTACGTGAGCCGTCCCGCGAAATTCAAATACGAAAGTACAGGTCTTACAAGCTCGTCCAATGTTGAAAAGTACACGGGTGAATCCTTAAAAACCCAAGACGTTATCATTCCATCCGGAACGTTTATCTTAGTTGAATCCGAAAATGATCAAAACGTGTTTACTTATGGCGAATTTCAAAGGACGGGGCAACAGTCATATCTTCCAGAACAACGCATAACTCTGGGAGAAGTAATGGCAAAAGCTGGAGGACTAAACGAAAATGCGCTTGGCACAATAATCATAATGAACCAGTCTGGAAACACCACAACTTACACAAAAGACGAAATTCCATCTCAAACATTTGAAGAAATACCAGATAACGCCTTCGTTTACGCGCCCAAAAGTGGTAAAAATTACGTTGCAGTGCTTGGGAACGTTCAAAAGCCAGGGACATTTGAGATCACATCTGCTGAGCCGTTACTGAAAATTTTGGGAATGGCAGGCGGGCTTTTGAATTGGAACATGGGAACGATACAGATCATTTCTTCAACCCAAACCACAACTTTGAGAGTCTCTCCAAAAGAAATCGCTTCAATAGAAGTTTACCCGGGACAAATCGTGTACGTTCCGACAACGGCAACGATGAAAGTGTATGTTTTCGGTCAAGTTAAAAGACCGGGAGTTTTTCAATACACAAAAGATATGACTGCATTAGAGGCGATATTGAAAGCCGGAGGAACAACTTCAAGTGCTGAACTCTCAAGAACTTTTCTTTTCAAAGGAGGTCCTAACAACTCCCCAGAAATCTTGAACCTTTCTCAAAATGGCATCTCGTCTGACAACTCAATCTTAAATCCTGGTGATGTGTTGTACGTTCCACAATCTATAAGTGTCGATGTCATGCAAATCATAAACAACGTGACGTCGCTGTTCAATCTGGCAAACAACGGAATTCAATTGTGGAGAAACGTACAAGGGCAATGAAGAATTGTATGGTGATAGTCTTGTGTTTGGCATCACTCTTCTCCCTCTCCTTTGCCAAGAACATCGATGCTGAAATCTTAAAAGCAATCAATGGACATGACTGCTGGTTGTACAATCGTACCAGCAATGTGATATCAACAGATGCTTTTGGAGTAGTGGTTGGGCTCTCTCCCGCACTTGTCGTTCCAAAAGTTTCTTTAGTATCAGCAGCGCTAACTGGAATTGAAGTTCTTCTTTTAAAGAATATCGTAAGAAGGCCAAGGCCTTTCAAAAAGTACAAATGGGATATAAAAAGAGCTGAAGCGAGCGGGTACTCAATGCCCTCAGGACATGCGGCGATGGCTTTTGAATCCGCTTACATCTGGAGCGAACATTTCCCGAAGTTATCATTGCTCTTTTACTCAATGGCAACTTATATCTCGATCTCAAGGGTCTATTACGGCGTTCACTATCCAAGTGATGTTCTGATCGGCGCGGTAATTGGGTATTTCACGGCATATGTAACCTCAAAAGCGATCGAACCATCCAACTTAAAATCAAAAGAGATATCGCTAAGCCTTAAATTTAACTTTTGAAACAAGTAAAATTAAGAAAGGATCTAAAATTGAGTTCCTTAAAGCCCAAACTCTCAAATCTTCTCAAATCGAATCAAACCGTTGTGGCAGGCACCATATGGATCACCGCCTTCACATTTGGATCGAAGATACTTGGATTTGTTCGCCAAATGATCACAAGTGCCCTTTTTGGGACTACAAGAGGTTTCGACGCCGTTATCATCGCACAGCAACCGGCGGGATTTGTGTCAGGAATAATCGCATCATCTTTTGCAACGATCGCGATACCTCTGTACCTGGAAGAAAAAGTAAAAAACGGAGATGAAGCGGCAAAACAATTCGCTCGAAGTTTGCTCGGCTTTACATCAGTTTTTCTCATGATCTTTGGAGCGTTCTTGTTCGTCTTTCCAAGCATATTCGTGAAGATCTTCGCGCCGGGGTTTCCAGAGCCTACACTCCTTCTCGCGTCTAAATATCTTAGAATATTCTCAATTCTTCCACTTTTCACAGGATTGACGAACATATTTGGAACATTTCTTCGAGCTGAAAGGATGTTCTTTCAGTACGCTTTGGCGAGTTTTACATTCAACCTCGTTATGATTCCAACACTTTTGGCTTTAGCTCCGAAGATGGGAGCAGGATCTTACGCCATGGCATGGGTTGTAGGAACCGCTTCAATGGCTCTCTTTTCGTACTTATTTGGAATAAAAATATGGACGCCATTTCCATTTTCAAATCCCTTCACACATCAAATGGTCACGGCTTTTTATCTGGCAGCTCCGCTTTTCCTTTCAATTACCATTGGAACGATAAACAGTATCGTGGATAAAGCCTTTGCCTCATCTTTGCCAATTGGAAGCATATCCGCTTTATCTTACTCGTACACGATAATCGGAATGATATCTGGATTGGCCACAACCGGCCTTATGACTTCATCCTTTACAAGTGTTGCAGAAAGTGCATCCGTGATGGATGATGAGTCACTAAAAAGCAAAACCAGAAGATTGAACGAAGCGATAATAAAAATTCTTGCTCCCATTGCCGCTTTTACAATCGTCGCGGCACCGTGGATTGTGAGTGTGATATACCAAAGAGGCAAATTCACCGCCGCATCTACCTCAATGACAGCATCAGCTCTTATCGCTTATACAACCCTAATTGTTACTGGACCACTCTCTGGAGCGCTTGGAAATGCGTACATAGCGAAAAAACAAACCCTCCGGCTAACTTTGATCAGCATTCCTTTCATACTTCTTAATGCGGGGATGGATTGGTGGCTCAAAGGTCCGTTTGCTCAGGCCGGAATTGCAGCTTCTTCAAGCATCGTTGGAATTGCATGGATGGCGACACTTACAATTGATCTTAGACATCACTACAAAATATCACACCTTTTTAGCATGAAGACGATCCTTCCAATTTTAACGTCTGTCTTGTATGTATACGCATTCACCTTTCCGCTTTCGCACATGGCCCACATTCCAAAACTCATTCTTGAAATGTCCATCGCCACGGTCATGGTACTGTTCTTTGCAAGAAAAGAGATCAAAATGATACTTGAGAAAATAAGACAAAAGATTAGGGGGAATTCCAATTGAGAGAGAAATTTGAAAAAAACTTGTGGATAATTCTACCGGCGTTAACGTTGCTTTTATTTCCTCAAATGATATTTGGAATGAACTTATACGGTGCTATGACACTTGACTCGGCGTGCATCACCGATCTTGTAGGTATGTCAGGAAGCGTGAATTTTCCTTCATTTTCGTACGTGTACGATTACCAAATGAGAAAAGACAAAATGGTAAATCCCTTTTATGGATACATGACATTTGGACATTATTGGTACATAAACAACTCTTATCTTTCATTCCCCCTAACAAAGTTGCGGGCCAAAATAGGCAGGATGCATTTCGTTGAAGGACCAGGCGAGTTTTACCATCTGTTTTTAGGAGACAGTGCTGGTCCTTTCAACGGTCTTTCACTACGATACGCACCAAATCAGTTTTTTACATTTAAACAAGACATGATCCTTTTGGATGATATCAATCCCAGATCGCTGTATTACAGGCGATTCACGGTTCATCCTTTGAATGGTTTATCGATCTCGTATGAAGAATCGATCTTGTTCATGAGGGCATTCGATCCTTGGTACGCTTTTATCATGTTGCCGTATCCTGCAATAGAAGTTTTCAGGCAGGAAGATCCAAAATCGATTTGGTATCAAAATATCAACGACAATGCTCTTGTTGGTTTTTCCGCAAACTACGATTTTTCCAATTCGAAAGTGTACGCGGAATTCCTTGCAGACGATCTCGACATGAATTTCATATTCGCGCCGGATAAATTTCAAAACCCAAACAAACTCGCATGGCTCATAGGTGGAAAAACAAAATTATTGAATGCAGAGATCACGGCTGAATATGCCGGAGCCACCGCTTACACATTTGAAAAATTCACAAACACCCCTGACCCTTACGCGTATATTGCTTATCCAAAGTACGATAAGGTAGATGGAAACATGCTTGGATACGAATACGGCGAAAACAACGATGCCCTCAAGATAAAAGTTGGATATCCTGTGGATTTTGGAAGGCTATCCATGACTTACGAACACGTTAGACTCGGAAATAGAACCCCAACCGATCCATGGCATGAATTGTCCAATCCGCCAGTGGGTACACATTGGCTCGATGGCCCAGTGATAGAAACGAGAAACATCATCGGTGTTGGCACCAAAGTCAATTTGCAAAAATTAACCGTTGAGCCATCAATATCGTACGAAAACATTCAAAACGCAAACCTTCAAAAAGGAGTGAACACGAACAAGTGGACACTTTCAGTATCTGCGACATACTCATGGTAACGTATGGGGCAATCGTCGAAAATAACGTAGGGGC
>CAYYEU010000055.1:0-2014 GCA_964470975.1 uncultured Mesoaciditoga sp.
GAATGTTCTGCTCTTATGGTTGATGATATTTCCGCATCGGATACTGTTCCAATAATAGAAGTGATGAACAACGAGGCAGACATAGGACATGAAGCGCGAATTGGGAGAATAAAAGAAAGCCAAATTTACTACCTTATGAGTCGTGGCTTAAATGAAGACGACGCCAAAGCTTTAATAGTTCGTGGGTTTATGGAGCCAATCGTCAAGCAGCTCCCTCTTGAGTACGCAATAGAGTTTAACAGGTTAGTGAGCATGAAATTCACGTCCAATTTGGGGTGATTAATATGAATATGACAAGAGTTGAATATGTAACACCCACTTTTTACACGCCTTTTGATTACACTATGAAAGATACAATGAGACTTGGAAACGGTGAATGGCGTAGGCCATTTGTGGAAGAGTATATGGATACAGGTTTCCCAAAATGGAAACGATTGGGTTTATCCGAGTTCTCTCCAAAACCATTGGTCCCATATAAAGGAAAAGCCTTTTTCAGCAACACTGCATATAAAAAAAGTGAAAAATCATTGAACGATGGTATTTTCAACAGCATGATGAAGAGAAATTTCGACGGAGCCCACTTGAAATTCACACTTATGTCCAGAGCTTTTTTTAACACCGGATTTTTTGTCGAAGTAAATGGTAGAGAAGAGTTCTTTGCGAGGTATGATCTTAACGAAAATCCAACCATAATGGAAAATTCAGTGGTTGTTGTCAATAAAGGTGCTAAAGCAACATTCGTACGTGAAGTGAAAGGAACTGGAAACTTCAAGATTGGCACAACGTTGTTTTTGATTGAAGAAGGTGCGAAACTTGAATTTTTCAACGTTCTCATTACTCCAAATACTTCTCTTGTTGTGGATTCAAACCTTTACGTTGTTAAAGAAGGCGCCAATGTCAAAGTATACGATGTGGTTTTAGGTGGAGAAAAGGTGGCTTCTGATCATAAATTCGAGCTTATCGAGAAAGGAGCGCGTTCGGAATTAACTTCTGTTTACTTTGAAAGCGGTAAAGAACGTGCCGATTTTCAGTACGAGTTGATCCATAAAGCACCGGAAACGGTTGGAAAGATAACGGGAAACGGTGTGGTTAGCAATGAATCTTATGTAGTGTTTAGAGGTCTTACAGATATAAGACACGAAGCGTTTAACGCCAACGCTGAAGAGAGCAGTTACACGCTTAGCCTTTCCCCGAAAGCAAGAGCCGATGCGATTCCAAGTTTGTGGGTTAGAAACAATTCTATTAATGCAAAGCATTCTGCTTCTACAGGAAGTTTGAACGATGATAAACTTTACTACATGATGTCAAGAGGATTGAGCAGAAAATTGGCCATGCAACTTGTTGTAAAAGGTATGTTCAGCCCAGTAATAGACAATATTCCTTTTAGTAATGTGAAAAGAGATGTTGAAGATGGATTGTCTTCCAAAATCTGATGTCAGAGAGGATTTCCCTGCTTTATCCACTGTCTTTGAAGATGGGTGTAGGCTGGTTTATCTCGATAATGCGGCAACAACTCAAAAACCGAAGTGCGTGATCGAAAGGATTGCACGTTTTTACAAATCTGAAAACGCCAACGTTTCACGAGGGGCTCATAGACTCGGAGCCATTGCTACTTCTGAATACGAAGAATCGAGAGAACAAGTTGCGAATTTCATAGGAGCAAATCCAGAAGAAATGATATTCACTTCCGGAACAACTGAATCTATAAATGCGATCGTTTATGGATGGGGGGAAGAAAATGTAAATGAAAATGACGAAATCGTTGTTTTAATGAGTGAACATCACAGCAATTTCGTACCGTGGCAACAATTGGCAAAAAGGAAAAAAGCAATCTTCAAAGTTATACGCGTGAAAAGTAATGGAACTGTTGATTTGAACGAATTCAAAAATGCCATTACAGATCGTACAAAAGTTGTTGCTTTTGCCCATGCTACAAACACATTTGGGGTGATACACCCTGTGCACGAAATAATCGAAATTGCTCATTCAAGGGGAGCGGTTGTCGTTGTTGATG
>CAYYEU010000055.1:2114-6466 GCA_964470975.1 uncultured Mesoaciditoga sp.
TTATAAGATCTCCTTCTAAAGCCGTGAAAGTGTGATCTGAGAGGCATCTTTCTCTTTCATTCAAATCCACTTTGAACTCTTTTAAGATACGAGAAGGGCGTTTTGAAAGTATTAGCACTCTATTCGCGAGATAGAGTGCTTCTTTAACATCGTGCGTAACCGTTATCATCGTGAATTTTTCGTTTTGGTGAAGAGAAAAAATGTCTTTCATTATATTGACTTTAGTGACAAGATCTAGAGAGAAAAAGGGTTCATCGAGTACAAGAAGATCTGGTTCTACCGCAAGTGCCCGAGCGAGATTGACCCTCTGTTTCATTCCACCACTGAGGTTGAGTGGGAAATAATCTTCAAAACCGTTTAACCTCACTTTTCCTATGATATCTTTTATTTTTTCTTCGTCTTCAATGATAAATGTCAAATTGTCTTTGACACTTTTCCAGGGAATAAGCCTTGGCTCTTGAAAAACAAAACCAATCTTTTGATAGTTGGAAACGATGTTTCCAGATGATGGGCTTTCAAGTCCGGATAAGATTCTCAAAAATGTTGTCTTTCCACAGCCAGAAGGGCCTAAGATGGCGATACTCTCTCCCTGCTCAACATGAAGATCCCACTTGTCCATGACCAAAAGGTTTTCAAAACGTTTTGTTAGTTTTTTTGCTTTCAATACGACATTGCCCATTTTTTCTTAATCCTTTCAATTAGTTTTTTTACGATTCTTTCTGAAAGAATTCCAAGAATTACGGCAATAGTGGTCAAAGCGTATATTTTTGGGACATCAACGTACTGTCTTGCCCATAAGATGAGAACGCCAATTCCGCTTGCTCCACAAAGATACTCCGCCATTATCATCACTTTCCATACATTTCCAATTGAAACTTCTATTGTTGCAAAGATAAAAGGAGCTAAAGCCCCAAGATAAATTTCCTTAATTATTTTTCTCTTTGGTACGTTGTACACATTTGCCATTTCAATCAGCGTTTTGTCAAGGCTGTTTACCCCCGAGGCAGTTGTGAAAATGGCGGTGGGAAGAAGTGATAGGAAACTTATGAGAACAGGTCCCCTCCATCCCAACCCCCAAAGAAATATCACGAGCGCAAGCCAAGATATAACTGGCACTGCTTGAATTACCATTACGACAGGCCTTATCGTTTCGTAAACTTTGTCATTCATGCCCATGACAAAACCTATCGGAACACCTATTGCAATCACAAGTACCAACACCAAAAAAGTTTTCCAAACCGTTGCGAGAATGGCGTAAAACGTTGCCGCTTCTGATAAAATAATTGCGAGAGATTGAAAGGTTGTCACTGGGGTTGGGAGTATAAGGTTAAAACCCACGATCAAAGATGCAACTTGCCAAATTGCTATAAAAACGATGACGCCTACAAGCGTTTTCAATTAGCGTAAAAACCTTTATCTGGAATTTCAGGCATGCCTTTAGGATAGAGTTCGTTTATTTTTTTCAAAAAAAGTTCAACCTCTTTTTTGCATTTAGATATTGGTACATAGTAAAAGCTCATTCTTTTCATGGATTTCTCAAGTATTGGGAGGGGAATCTTCAGGTATTTTGTTGAGAGTTTGACGGATTTTTCTGTATTTTCGTTCATCCATTTGATGGATTGCGCAAATGTTTTCTCAACTTCTTTGGTGATTTTTGGGTGATCGATCATATATTCTTTCTTAACAAAGAGGCCTGCAATAGGTATTCTGTTGGCAAGATTCATACTTTCACCCCATGCTTCTTGAAAATCAAGGACTATTTTGCCACTTCCTTGTGATATGGCCATGGTAACGAATGGCTCTGGCAACGCTGCAAAGTGGATCTTTCCTGCTTTGAAGAGCGCAACTATTTCCTGGGGTGGCGCGTAAAGTATGTGAGTGTCTCTATCAGGGTTTACGCCATCTTTTGTCATAAGGTATCTCATTAGAACATCAACAGTTTGCCCGCGTCCATTAGGGGTATAAATGGTTTTCCCAATCAAACTGTGCCAATTGTCGAAATTGGTACTTTTTGATGCCACCAGATAAAAGACTTTCCACTCGTAAACGCCAAGAAGAGAAAGTTTTATTCCTTTAGTGTAGAATATCGCACCACTTGTAATTGGAAGCACGGCAAAATTCACATTCTTTGATACCAACAGTGCAAGTGCCTCGTCTGGATTTCTCCACAATTTCACATTTATTGGAAAAGAACCTTTGACCATTCCCGACAACATTGGAGAAATAGGTATTACAGTTGGTCCTAAGGGATTCGTCAATATGACAGTTGTACTTGCTCCAAATGCACTTAGAACAAAAATTGTCAGCAAGATCAAAAGAGAAAATTTTTTCATGATAACACCTCCGAATTTTGTTCAATTTCTCAAATTTTCTAAAAATTTGATGATGGAAAAACCATAGGCATGATCACGATCTTTTAAACGATCGTAACCACGCCTGTCTGTTTCTTGTTGTTCAATTCATTCATTGTTTTAACCTCCTTGATGTTAGGATTTTCCCTCCATCTCAGAAAAGTAGAGAACGTTAGCTCACGCTTATGGATTTCGCTCTTTCAAGAATTGACGATTTTCTATTGGTGTAATAAGTATGGAGAAGTTTCTTCGATAAGTCGCTCAAGGGCTTACCGTAGAACTCAGCATAAAGTTGCTTGATGGCTGGGTTTTCGTGAGACTTTCTCAACGTTTTTGATTCATCCACGGTGTAGATCGCATTTGCACGTTTTTCGAGAATGTTTGGATCTGTGGATTTTGGTTGTCCACCACCACCGATACACCCACCATAACATGCCATGATCTCCACGAAATCGTAATGAGATTCACCATTCTTTATTTTTTCTAACAACCCTATAACGTTGCTCGTACCATGAGCAACCGCTATGCGTACCTTTTTTCCCTCCAAATCTATTTCTGCATCTTTGACGCCATCAAATCCTCTGACAGCCGAAAATTCTATTTTGGGAAGAGTTTTCCCTGTTGCCAGTTCATAGCCAGTTCTCAGAGCCGCTTCCATGACGCCACCTGTTACTCCGAAGATCGCTGCTGCGCCTGTTGAAAGTCCAAGAGGTGCATCGTAGTCTTCATCAGGCAGATCGAGAAAATTGATCTTATGGATCTTTATCATTCTGGCGAGTTCTCTTGTCGTTATGACTTTATCGATTAATTGAAGATCATCCAAATAATGCTGTGGTCTAATTATTTCATCTTTTTTTGCCGTACAAGGCATGACGGATACGAGATAAATATCCTTTGGATCAACGTCTATTTTTTGGGCAAAGTACGTTTTGACCGTGGCCGCCATCATTTCCTGAGGGGATTTCGCCGAAGAAACGTTGGGGATGAATTCCGGGTAATGTTTTTCTAATAGATTTATCCACCCAGGACAGCATGACGTAAACATTGGCGATGGATGTTCACCGCGTCCCATCAACTGTTCTATCAATTCACTTCCTTCTTCCATGATCGTTAGATCTGCGGCAAAATTCGTGTCAAAAACGTAGTCAAATCCAAGTTTCCTGAGTGCAGCAACCATTTTTCCCGTTGAGATGTGCCCAGGTTCTGTTCCAAATTCTTCGCTTATTGCCACCCTAACTGCCGGTGCAGTCTGAACTATCAGAACTTTTTCGTGTTTTCGAAGTTCGACCTCGACTTTTTTGTAATCCGGTTGCTCCATAATGGCTCCAACTGGGCAAACGGCACTGCATTGCCCACAACTTATGCAATCTGTGTATTCCATGGGAAGGTTGTAGGCTGGAACAGGTAAAGATTCAGATCCTCTATCTGAAAAGGTGTAAATGCTTAGACCTTGAATTTCTTCACATTCTCTAACGCATCTTCCACAATCGATGCACTTGTTCATATCTCTTATTATTGCTGGACTGCTATCATCTATTTCGATATCTCTCAACTCTTTAGGAAAGGTATCTTTGATATCGTAAAGATTTACGAGATTTTGTAGTTCACATTTGTTATTCATTTCACAAGTCATACAGTCATTTGGATGTCTCGATAGTATAAGGGAGAGATTTTGTTCCAATGCTCTATTCACTCTCTCTGATCCTGTTTTTATTTTCATCCCTTCTTGAACTTTCGTCGTACAAGCTGTCATTAACGTACGTGCACCTTCAACTTCAACGGCACAAACTCTACACGCTCCCACATCGCTAAGGGCGGGATGATGACACAGAGTTGGAATGTAAACATTGGCCTCTTCACAAGCTTGAAGAACTGTTTTATCCGCTGAAACCTTGAAAGGTTCACCGTTTATGGTTACGCTTATTTCTCTCAAATTTCTCACCTCCGTATGATTGGCCTTTTAGAGAGAATTGTATATGTGATTTTATTCTCATTAATATT
>CAYYEU010000056.1:0-6449 GCA_964470975.1 uncultured Mesoaciditoga sp.
TCGATTAGCCGATTGAGTTTTGTTGAATTTCATTTTGCCCAATGTGGTAAACTAAGCACAAAAGCGTGGTTTACCACATTTGTTTTCATATTTGTTTTTTGGAGGGATCAAAATGGCAGACGCAACTTATTCTGTGAAATTGGATGAGGAACTGAAGCGTAAGATAACGAGTTTCGTGAAGGAGTCGGGAGTAACCGGCAAGGAATTTTTCGCCAGATTAATAGAGCACTACGAAATGGAAAACAGAGAAGAAAATCCAAAGAACTACACCCGCGAGATGAAGGAATTGGAAGGTCACCTTTTGAGAATAAGAGCTTTGTACGAGAATTTATCCGAGGAATTCAAAATCGAGTTGGAAGCGTCAAGAGACGAAAGTCGAAAGGCTTTGGAGGAAAAGGCAAAGATCGAGAACGAACTGAAAGAAGAGATAAAATCGCTGAGCGAACGAGTAAAGATTCTTGGCAATCAAGTCAAGAAAACGAAGATCGAAAACGACGAGCTAAAAAAGCAACTTGAACGTGCAACGTCGACAAACAAAACCAATGCGGATCTGATTTCAGAGTACAAGGAGAAAATAGGCACTTTGAGATCGTCGATATCCAAGCTTGAGCCCTTTGAAAAAGAGAATGAAAAACTCAAAAAAGGGCTTGAGGACACGAAAAAGTACATCGAGTCTTTGGAAAAAGAGCGCACGGATTTAAAAACGAAAATCGAATCCCTTCAATCCAGCCTCTCGAATCTTAGAAAAAGTCACGGTGAAGAACTTGAAAGCCTCAAAGCAAGAATGGATTTCGAAAAGCAGTCCGCGATTGCCAAAGAAAAACAGGTTTGTCAGGAAAAAATAGAAAATCTAATGGACACACATATGAAAAAGAATGAGGAATTTTCTGAAACTCTTAATTCTCTTTACGCACAAATGGACAAAATGCGGAGTGAAATTGCAAAATTGAAAGCAAAAAGCGACAAAAGAAGGTAATTGGGTAGGATTTTTTACAATTAAAATAAATGTTTAATCCCATCTTCATGAACTTTGGGGTAAAATCCATGAGAGTTCGGAAAATGGAGGTTCTTGATGATCGAAAATCTCAGAAAGTGGTATCTTTCTTTTGGGTTTCAGGGCGCAGCCTACGGCATGACAAGCCTTGTTTTGAGTTTGTTTGTCGTTACCGCGTTGAATGGAAATGTCGCCAGTTCAAGTGTTGCCATGGCGCTTTTTTCGCTTGGAAACCTTTCGGGATCGATCTTCGTTGGACCTTTTTTGGACAAATACCCCCGCTTCTTTCGAGTGGTATTCGTAAGCGCCGCAGCGGATTCGACGATCACTTTGATCATGAGTTTCGTCAGTTCTGTGGGGTTGTATTACCTGTTGGCTTTGACATTTGGATTCTTTCTTTCCCAAATGAGCCCTGCAATCATCACCTATTTGAATAAGAAGTTCAAGGAGGAAGTTTATCGTAAGGAGATAAACATTCTCAACATGTTCAACAGCATTGGGGTGACCACGGGAATGTTCGTGGGTGGGGCATGGCTGACGTTGAAGCTGCCCTTTTTAAGCAACAACGCGGCAAGAATGAGATGGGTCTTCATCTTGGCGTCTTCACTCTTCGCCACTTCCGCATTTTTTGCAGCGCTGTACCTTAACAGAGAGCCAAAGGTAAAGAAACACATTTCGAGGAAATTCGGCATGAATTTGCATTCACTTACCGGCAGCGTTATTTCGTTGCCGCACAACGTGATTTCTCCTTTTAAGTTCTCTTATTTCAAACCTGAAACCAAGCGTTACATGGTAGGGCTTTTTACCATTTTTTTTGGGGCGAATATGTTTTTCACCCCATTTCCCATTTTTCTCAAGAATGTACTCAAAATGCCAAGCGGCTACATCTTCATAATATACGCTGTGAACAGTGTGTTCACGAATGTCGCGTATTTGTTTACAAATCGTGCGATGAATAGGTTCAGGGACATGTCGATCATGAGTGCCGTGACATGGACGAGAATTTCAATGCTGTTGTTGATCGCCTTTTCGTCCCTTTACATAAAAGTAGGTCTTTGGACCACGATTCCAGCTTTCATGATAATCGGTTTCACTTGGCCTTTTTTCTACATACCAGCGACAATTCAAGCAACGAGTCTTGCCCTTCCAGAGAATAAAGGGAAAATCATGGGGCTTTTCAACATGATGATCAACCTTGGAGCAATTACCGCTTCTTTCATAGCAGGTTATTTGGCGCTCAAGTTCGGATACATTTCCTCTTTTGCAACAGGGGCTGTTTTCCTCTTGGTAGGTGACAGAATACTTCACAAAATAGCGGTAAACCATCCCATTCGTCAAGAATTCCTAAGTCAAAATAAAAAACACCTGAGTGGTATAATAAAATCAAGGAAGCGAGCGAAATGGGGTTCCTCGAGATCGTCGAACTTAGAGCGAGAATCGCGAAATTCGAGCTTGGGCCAATAAATCTTTCCGTTGACAAAGGGAAGATAGTGGCCATTCTTGGGCCTTCTGGATCTGGAAAGTCAACTCTCTTGAGAGCCATATGTGGACTTCTTCCCATCAGTGGAAAGGTGATTTTGAATGGGACAGACGTTTCCAACATGAAGCCACATTTACGTAGAATGGCCATGATGTTTCAGGATTACGCCCTTTTCCCAACGATGAGCACTTTCAAAAACATATCTTTCCCTCTTGAAATAAGGAAGATAAGCGGGGATGTTGTAAAAAGGCTCGTTCATCGGAGAGCTCATGAGATAAACGGTGGCCTTGAAGAAAGTTTAAAAAACATGCCAAACACTCTGCCAGAAGGGCTTAAACAAGCAACGGCTTTTGCGAGAGAAACGGTTAGGGATTTCGATATCTTGATGTTAGACGAACCTTTCTCGAGATTGGACACGTATCAAAAACAGTTTGTTAGAGCCGATCTGAAAAAAAGGCTTCGGGGATTGGGAAAAACTTACATGTTGGTGGTGTCAGACGCAACTGATGCGTTGTCCATGGCTGACAGAATAGCTATTCTGGAAAATGGCAAGATATGTCAGTACGAAGAGGCCATGGAAGTTTACCGTCATCCGAAGAACGTTGAAGTGGCAAAAATCATGTCTCCTTTGGGATTAAACGTGGTTAAATGCCGAGAGTTCAACGTCTCAGAAGGATTCGTTCTTGCCTTTAGGCCAGACGCTGTTTATGAAACACAAGATGGAATCGAATTCACGATTGAATCTGTAGAGCCTCTTAATTCGCGACAAGGTCTGTTTCATCTTGAAAAAAACGAGTGCAGGATCATCGCCTTACTTTCTCACGTGTTTTCAAGGCACGCGGGAGAAAAGGTCAAAGTAGCGTTGAGAAGTGAAGACACTTGGAAATTCGAGGAGGAAAATATTTGAACGTACTCAAAAAACTCGTAAACGTTTTGGATGAAGTCCAAAAACCAAGCCGTTACATAGGCAACGAATACAACTCGATTCACAAGAAAAATTCAGATGTGAATTTTTGTCTTGTCTTTCCAGATCTCTACGATGTTGGAATGTCACATTTTGGAATGGCCATACTGTACGATGTGGTGAATTCTTCCGATTTTGCAAGTTGTGAGCGCTCTTATCTCCCATGGGTCGATATGCAAGACGCCATGGTGGAAAACGATATTCCACTTTACTCTCTTGAAAGTTACAAGCCTTTGAATGAATTCGATGTGGTGGGATTCACGCTTCAGTACGAAATGTCTTATCCAAATGTCTTGAGAGCTCTTGAATTGTCAAACATTCCATTACACAATTCAGATCGCTGTGAGAGCGATCCGATCGTGATTGCTGGAGGACCTTGTACGGTCAATTTTTCTCCGATGGAGAGGTTCATCGATGCCTTTCTCGTCGGAGATGGAGAAGAAGCCATATTGGAAATGCTTGAAGCGATGAGAGATGGAAAGCGCGAAGAAAAACTCAAAAATCTTTCAAAAATAGAAGGCGTTTACGTTCCAAAGTACAATGAAAAGGTTTCAAAAAGGGTTGTTAAAGAAATGCCAAGTGCACCGCGCGCTCAGATCGTTCCTTACACCAACGTGATCCATGATCGAGGGGTGGTTGAAATTCTCAGGGGCTGCACCCATGGATGTAGGTTTTGCCAAGCCGGAATGATATATCGCCCTGTAAGAGAGAGAAGTGCAAATGAAATTTACGAGATCTGTCAAGACGTTGCGAAGTTAACAGGCCACGAAGAAATCAGCCTACTTTCTTTGAGTAGCGCAGATCACACACAAATGGGAGAGATGATCTCTCATCTCAAGAACTTGAAAGAAGTTTCAATTTCCATCCCCTCCACACGAGTTGACGCATTCAGTGTGGAGCTTGCGAATGCCGTCAGCGGTGTAAGAAAAAGTGGAATTACGCTCGCTCCAGAAGCGGGAAGCCAACGTCTTAGAGACGTTATAAATAAAGGAATAAGCGAAGGGCAAATCTATGAGGCTTTGAGCCATGCGAAGGATTCTGGTTGGAGCAGGGTGAAGCTTTACTTCATGTTGGGACTTCCCACAGAAACGGACGAAGATGTAATCGCAATAGGAGAAATGCTCCAAAAGGTGAAGCATATGGGGTTCAGAAACGTCTCGGCGACTCTTGGAATTTTCATTCCAAAGCCTCACACACCGTTTCAATTTGCGCCTCAAATTGGGGTGGAAGAAGCGTACAGAAGGTACAAGCTGATAGGTTGGGCTCATAAATACGCTAAGATAAACTTCACAGATCCTCGAAAATCCATGATTGAGGGAGTGCTATCAAGAGGTGGAAAAGAGGTATCGAAAGTCGTTGAAATGGCCGAGAAGAGGAATATCATCTTCGCGGATTGGAATGAGATGTTCAATCCACAAGAATGGTTCAAAATATTTGACGAATGTGAGATTGACTTGAAAGACATGATGTCAGAAAAAGATGAAAATTACGAATTTCCTTGGGATCGTGTTGATGTTGGAATTTCCAAAGGCTACCTTTGGACGGAATATCAAAAAGCCCTAAAGGGAGTTTTAACTCCTGATTGCAGGCAAGGATGCACCGGCTGTGGGATATGTCAAAAGTTTAAAGTAAAAAATGTACTGAAAGGCAAAGTTGCACCGGAGCCCATAACGCTTACGGGTGGTGAGTCGATTTGATTCAAGCTAAAAAATACCTTTTTCATTACAAAAAATACGGCCTTTTAAGTCATCTTTCTCACTTGGAAACCATGAAAATGATTGAAAGGCTTTTGAGGCGTACGGGTTTGAAATTCGAACAGACTCAAGGTTTTCATCAACGGATGAAATTGTCTTTTGCCCAAGCGTTGCCAACGGGTATAATAGATCTTGCCGGGCTTTTTGTCGCATTCACTTTTGAAAGCGTGGATGATCTTTTCGCAAGAAAGGCGAATTCTTTATCGCCAAATGGGTTGGAAATAGTTGAAGTGGAAGAGGTTGAAAGTACGTTCAAATTGTCCAAGGTTCTTAAAGGATATGAATTTGAAATGATTTTCTTGGAGCCACCACCATCCACTTTGGATGAAGAAGCGAAAAAGGTGAACGACTTATGGGTGGTAAGAACTTTTAGGCCCTTTAATTCTTCTGTCCCCAAAAGCGGGGAATTCGGACAATTCTTGACCATAAGAAGCAAAGCGGTGTTGTCGGAGGTGCAAGTTGATTAAAGTGTTGGTGATAGACGATTCGGATGTTTTGAGAAGAATATCCGTTTTCAACTTAAAACGGGCGAATTTTGAAGTCCACGAAGCTGTGGACGGCCTCGATGGTTTGGAAAAAATGAGACAGATAAAACCCAACGTGGTAGTGCTCGATGTTATGATGCCAAATCTTGACGGATTTGGCGTTTTAAAAGAGATGCGTAAGGATCCGGAGCTTTCAGATGTCAAAGTCATAATGTTGACGGCAAAGGGCGGCGATGATGATGCGGATCACGCTATGAAATTGGGAGCCAGTAAATTTTTAACCAAGCCTTTCAGCCCGAAAAATTTAGTGGAGGCTGTCAATGAACTCGCAGGAGAATGATGAATTAAAAAAACTTCACAAGCTCATCTTTGAATATTACCAAAAAATGGGCGGAGGGAAATACGTCGATATCGATGATACGAATGTAACAGTCGAAAGCATTGCCGAAGTGTTCAAGCATTTGATGAATGAAGTTCAAAAATACCGTCAGGAGCTTGAAGACACGTCGCTAATGATGGAAGCAAACCTGGAAGAAATTTCAAACACTTACGATCTTCTTTCAAGCCTTTTGGAAATCACGGATGTGCTTTCAAAGAGCGTAAATCCTTTCGACGTTGCTTTAAAAGTGGTGGATATCATTCAAAGAAACGTTTTGTCCGAAGAAGTTGCACTTTTCATTCTCGAGAGCGGCCAGATCAAGGAATTCAGCAAAACAGACACAAAACGTTCCCGTGCGTTCTTCAATTCCTACATGTTGGTCAATTCTCACAA
>CAYYEU010000057.1:0-6441 GCA_964470975.1 uncultured Mesoaciditoga sp.
TTGCTTTATAAAACCTGGTTTCAGCAAATTGTCGCTTACCCACAGATCTCCAGTTGTTCCCGTCTGGACACCTATCTTGTGATTTCCAAAGAGCACCGTTACGGTGTACTTGGAATCTTTGTTCACGATGACATCTTGATCTGCAAACCAGTAGGGATCAGAAAAGTCCACCACTTTTGCTCTGTCATTCGTGATCGTCATTCCTGCAACTGCTATATCTATAACCCCTGATCTCAAAGCAGGTATCAACGAATCGAAGGACATGTCTCTGATTTCAACGTTGAATCCTTCCGTTTTCGCGACTGCATTTATGAGTTCCATATCGAATCCAACGTACTTTCCATTCTGGACGTACTCGAATGGTGGGAAATCCGCAGAAGTTCCGACAATATAAGTTGTGGCTAATCCGAAAGACGAGATCAAAAGCAATGATATTAAGGAAATCAAAAAAGTTCTTTTCATAAAAACTCCCCCTTTTCAATATGCTAACGAATTATATCATATTTGTTTTCATTTTCTTCTCAAAACTTACAAGGCATTTTCTTGTTTTAGAAAGCGACAAAATCCGCTGAAAATATGGTACAATTAGTTGTGTCGGAACGTAAATTAAGTGAGATTTTTGAAGGCTTATCGGGAAAAGATCCATTCTTTTCGGAACTTAAAATGAGAGTTAAAATCAACTCCATCTGGAAAGAGATGGTAGGGAGTTTTTTGGCTTCAAAAACATACGTTTCAATCGGAAAAGATGAAACGCTTGAAGTTTGGACAAAAGATTCGGTAGTTCTTTCTGAAATAAGATTCAGATCTCCACAGTTTTTAGAGTCCCTGAATAAAAGGGGCGTTGATTTAAAAAAAATAAAGGTAAGAAGGTTAAGATAAAGAGGTGTAGCATGAACGAACATGATTACAATGCTGGGAGCATAAGGATTTTGCGTGGCCTTGAGGCGGTAAGGAAAAGGCCGGGGATGTACATTGGTTCAACTGGTTCAGCTGGGTTGCACCATTTGATAAACGAAATAGTAGATAACAGTGTTGACGAAGCCACAGGCGGCTTTTGCGATTGGGTGAAGGTAGAAATATCAGCTGGATCCGTTGTTACAATTGAAGATAACGGTCGCGGGATACCTGTAGACGAACACCCGGAAGAACACAAAAGTGCCTTGGAAGTCGTCATGACGGATTTACATGCGGGAGCAAAATTTTCCCAGACCACTTACAAGGTTAGCGGGGGACTACACGGTGTTGGTGCCAGTGTTGTCAACGCCTTAAGCGAATGGCTTGAAGTGTACGTAAAGCGTGATGAGAAAGTTTATTATCAGAAATACGAGAGAGGGATCCCAATTACCCCCGTTAAAGTAGTGGGCGAATCGCAGGGAAGCGGAACAAAAACTATTTTCAGACCTGACACAGAAATATTCAGGACCATCGAATTCGATCGCAAGATCGTTGAACATCGACTCATGGAGCTCGCTTTCTTAAACAAAAACTTGACAATTGAGTTCGTGGATTCTAGAGAAGAAGAGCCGTACAGAAAGATATTCCACTATGAAGGTGGAATAATAGAGTTCGTCAATCATCTTTCCAAAGCCGCCAAGCACATCATAGAAAACCCCATATACTTTTCAGGAAAGAAGAGCGGGGTTGAGATGGAATGTGCTTTCACTTACACCAGCAATTACGACGAGAACCTGGTTGCTTTTGTCAACAACATAAACACGATCGAAGGTGGGACGCACGTAACAGCATTTCACTGGAGTTTAACACGTATAACGAATGATTTTGCCAGACGTTTGGGCATTCTCAAAAAGAATGTCGATAACTTCAAAGGCACGGATACCCGCGAAGGTCTCGTAGCCGTCTTAAGCATCAAAGTTCCCGAGCCTCAATTTGAAGGACAAACTAAAGCGAAACTCGGAAATGAAGAGGTCACGGATGTTGTCAATTCCATAATGCAAGACAAATTACCAGAAATCTTGGAGTTAGAACAAAAAAGCTTAAAGAGAATCCTCGAAAGGATATCCCAAGCCGCCGCAGCGCGCATAGCATCGCGAAAGGCCAGAGAAATGGTAAGGAGGAAGAGCGCACTTGAAAATACGTCCTTACCAGGAAAACTTGCCGATTGCACGATGAACGGAAAAAAGAACTCCGAAATATTCATAGTT
Organism: uncultured Mesoaciditoga sp.; assembly: GCA_964470975.1. Taxonomy (GTDB): domain Bacteria; phylum Thermotogota; class Thermotogae; order Mesoaciditogales; family Mesoaciditogaceae; genus WGFY01. The sequence continues at coordinate 2,163 of CAYYEU010000057.1, forward strand.
GAAGGAGATTCTGCAGGAGGTTCCGCCAAGCAAGGCCGAGATCGAAATCTTCAAGCCATACTTCCCCTAAGAGGAAAGATATTGAACGTGGAAAAGGCTGGCATGGAGAAGTTGCTTAAAAACGAACAGATAAACAACATAATAGTGGCTCTTGGCACGAACATAGGTGAAGACTTCGATGTCTCAAAGCTTCGTTACGATAGAATAGTGATAATGACGGACGCCGACGTAGATGGAGCACATATAAGAACTCTGCTACTTACCTTATTCTACAGATACATGCGGCCTCTTTTGGAAGAAGGCAAGGTGTACTCAGCTATGCCACCTCTTTACAGGCTAAGTTATGGAAAAAATCATAAATATGCTTATTCTGAAGAAGAACTCAAAGACATCGTTAGCGAGCTGAAAGAAAAAAATCAAAAATTTGACGTTCAAAGGTACAAAGGCCTTGGTGAGATGAACCCATCACAGCTTTGGGAAACTACCATGAACCCTGATATGCGAAAGATGATGAAAATAGAGATCGAAGACGCTGAATATGCAAACGATATCTTCAGAATTCTCATGGGAAGCGATGTTGAAAGCAGAAGGGATTTCATCACAAGACATGCTTTAAACGCCACTAATATAGACGTGTGAAATGGAATTCGCAACGAGAGCGCGCTTCGTACTGTTACTCGTAGGCATATTCACATTGCTTCTGGTGATAAAGGCGCTCCTTTCGCTTGATTTTGATCCTGTCGTGTACAAATTGAGAATTCAGGGTGCTTGGTACTTAAATCAAGAATACGTTAAAAGGGAAGTCATGCCAATTGGAGGGATTCATCTTTCAAAACTCGGTGTTCCCTCCGATTCGTTTGTAAAATCTTACAAAATGGAATACGCCGGCAACGGCGTCGCGAATTTAATTTTGAAAGAAAGACATCCGGCTTTTATAATCTCAACCCCTAAAGGATATTTTCTCGCTTCAAAAGATGGAATGTTCTTGATGAAACTTTCGAAGACGGAAATTTACCGTGCCACCGCTTACAAAATATTTTTCAATGTAGATCCAATAAATTTAAATGGGAATAAAATAAGAAATCCCCAAGTCGTATCTGAAATAGACACGATTCTGTCATATCCAAATTGGTTTAGAAAACTAATTTTGGAGGTGGATGTTAGGAAGAAAACTCTTTATTTCGTGAAAGGTGTATCGATAAAGCTCAACAGTTTGAACTTGGATGAATCGTACGAAACGGTGATTGATAATTTAATCAAGAGCTCTTCGATCGGATCAAGGTACTTCGTCGTGGGTCAGAACTTCGTTCACCTTCCAAATCCATAAGAACGTTGATTTTGTCAGTCTTGGGATGACGTATCACCGTGCAATGCGCTCCGTAGACCTCGTATATAAGATTTTCCGTTAATATTTCAGGAGTCCCGTCTGTAACCAATTTTCCATCCTTCATCACTATTATCCTATCGGAGAATGCGGAAGCTTGGTTTATATCGTGAAAAGTCGCCAAGAGAGTTCTGTTTTGCATTTTAAAAACACTTTTAATTTTTTTTAGAAGAATTTCAACATGGCCTATGTCCAAATGTGAGGTAGCCTCATCGAGTAAAAGTATTTGAGGATCTTGAGCGAACACCTTGGCAACGTACACCATTTGCCTTTCTCCCCCACTCATTGAATAGAACATGCGATCTTTTAAATGAGATATCCCAAGGCACTCAAATGCTTCATCAACATGTTTCTCATCTTCTTCGGATAGCTGCCCAAACAATCCCGTGTGGGGTATTCTCCCCATTTCAACTATTTCACGGGCTTTCATGTCGTAAGCTGGCAGAAATTCTTGAGCGACAACGCCAACCTGACGGGCAAATTCCATTTTAGAATAACGTCTTGCCTCTTTTCCCATGATCTTCACATTTCCATTGTACGGTAAAATAGAAGTCAGTGATTTCACAAGTGTGGTCTTTCCAGAACCGTTAGGACCTATCACTCCCAAAAATTCCCCCTTACACACCGAAAAATTCACGCTATCAAGTGCCTTTCGTGAAGAACCGGAATAAGAGTAATTTAGATTTTGAACCTCTATTTCACACAATTTTCGATCGCCTCCTGAGTATGTAAATGAATATTGGGGAACCAATCAACGCTGTTATAGTCCCTATTGGCATTTCTGATGGTGTAAAAGCCGTCCGTGCGATCGTATCACACACAACCAAAAATACTCCACCAAGAACCGCACTTGCTGGCATGGAAATTCTGTGATCCGCACCAAAGAGCATTCTGGCAATGTGCGGTATTATAAGACCAACAAAGCCGATAATTCCAGAAGCCGAAACCGCTATGGCAGTTGTAAACGTTCCAACGATGAAAATGACGATCTTCAACGTTTCCACCCTTACGCCAACGTAAGAAGCTTCTTCTTCTCCTGCGATCATGGCGTTTAAGTACTTTCCGATGATAGTGAAGAAGATGGTTGTCGCTATAGCAGTCACGTCAACAAATACGACAGATCTCCATCCGCTTCCAGCTAGACTTCCTAAAAGCCAGAAAGACGTTAGCTGAACATTTCTCCACCCATAAACTATGAGAAACGTCACGCCTGCGCTGAACATCAGGTTAACTATAACGCCGCTTAGGATCAATTCGGTTACAGGCAATCTTCTCCCTTTTCTCGCCACGATATATGTGATCGTAGCCGCGACTATTCCGGAAACGAAAGCAAATATCCACGTGTAGAACACCAAATTCGGATCGTACATCTGCGCAAGAACGTTCGCCAAGATCGCACCAAAAGCCGCACCAGATGAAACTCCAAGTATGTAAGGATCGGCCAGTGGATTCTTCATCATCGCCTGAAAAGAATTACCCGTTACGGACAACGCTGCCCCAACGCCTAAGCCCAAAAGTATTCTCGGAAGCCTGAGTTGAACTATTATGATACTTTGTGTGTTTGAAACCTTCATTCCGATCAAAGCTTTGAAAATATCTGTAATAGGTATGTAAACAGAGCCAAATGCGAGATTTAAAACAACGAATATTGCAAGGAAGGGAAGAGCGATCAAAAACGCCCTTCCTTTTGAAGAACTCACCATGCTTTCTCAAAAATATCGTGTATTTGTTCTAAAAGATCCACAAGCTTCGTGTTAGGTTGAGATGCCACGTTTCCATCTATGGCGTAAACGTGCCCATCTTTAACCGCTTTAAGATCTTTAAAGGACGGATAGTTTTCGAAGGATTTTATCGCTGCTTTCTGACCATTTGGAGCGTAGTAAGGGACAAGGATGATGTCTGGATTCTGGGAAACCACAAATTCAGGACTAACGGGAAGCCATCCATTAGGGCCAGCGTAATTTCCCGTGACGTTCACGCCGCCCGCAAAGGATATGATCTCATTTAAAAACGAGCCCATGCCTGCCGTCCATATCTGTTTTCCTGGAGTTCCATAAAACACACGCGGTCTTTTGAATATGGGTACTTTGTAGGCTTCTTTTGCCACTTTTAACACCCTCGTTCTGAGTGACGAAACGAGTTTTTCGCCTTTTTCACTGTCTCCCATGATCGTGGCAACATCCATGACATCACGGTAAATCCCACTCAGATTATTCGCGTTAAGCACAAACGCGTTTATTCCAAGCTTTTTGAGTTTCTCATATTGAGAGAGCTGAAATCCACCAAACATGAAGACCACATCGGGGTTCAACGCCACTATCTTTTCAGAATTCAAAGGGTATATAAGGCCTATGTTTTCAGCTTTCGTGTAAGAATCGTACTTGGTAACTCCCACGATTTTATCTGCATAGCCAAGTTCTAACAAAAAATCAGTTATGGACGGTGCAGCGTCTATAACCCTTTGTGGAGCAGAATTAAAGGTAACCACATGTCCAGCATCGTCAACCAAAGTCAATGGATACGTTACCGCAAACACCAAAGACATCATTAAAACGAACAACACGCTAAAAACCAAACATTTCTTCACTTTAAAACCCCCTTATTAAAAAAATAAGCCGACTTCTAAGTCGGCTGGTTTCCCTTTTTAACCACACCAAACACTTTTCCCGAGTGTTGAGGGCATTCTAAACAGGCAGGTCTCCTGGCTCTCAGTTCATCCTCCATTTGCGCCTTCCCAGTTTCCCAGTGGCATTTCGCAAATATCGTCGCTGATCACAGTGGCGGGACCGCTCCGGATTTTCACCGGCATTCCCTTTTAAACTTTCGTACCTGTTCCTAAGATTCATTCTACCACGCTCTTCTCTTTTTTTCAAGAAGAAAATCTTCAGTGTAACT
>CAYYEU010000058.1:0-6391 GCA_964470975.1 uncultured Mesoaciditoga sp.
CTCCCGTGAATTCCCCTTTGATGGGATCTACTATCAAAACATTTTCTATCTTCACTTTTGCAGCTTCACCTCCATGCAATTCGTTTGAATTTTGACCTCCCTTTTTGTATGCTTGAATCTCAATCGAATTATATTACCCGTGTTAAGTTGGCAATTCATGAATTGCCAGTACAATGCAGAACAAAAATAATATCGTTATACAATCTCTCCTTACAAGTTCCCTACCAACTTTGGGAGGGGTGATGGCATTAGCCATCGGGGTGGGTTGTTGACTTATAGACCCCTTCAGTCACTTTGTGATGACTTTTCTGAAGAAGAGGCAGAGTAAAAAATATGCTAAGCGACAACTATCTCCTCGATTCATTTTACTACTTTTCATCTTGCCCAATTCTCCAGTGGAGTAGTACAGCTATTCACGTTCTCTTCCTTGTGATCTGATCTTTTTTGAGTCAACGATCCATAATTTGCAAGATGGATCCTCTTTGTCAAGTACTTTCAAAAGTTTTTTGAGAATCGAAACTATTTGAGTTATCGTTTGGTTTTTCATTCTTAAAACTATTATTCCGATATGAGTGCCTGGAGGGTAAGCCCGTATGTCTGAAAAATCGAGATCAAGTGTGATTAAAATCCTTTTTTCTTTCTTACATGTTTCAAAAATTACATCATCTCTGCATCCCTGTAGATGTTCATCAAAAACGGATAAAGCGTCCATTCCTGCATCTTTGAATAATTGAACACCTTCTACGGGAATGTTTTCATCGAATTTGAATTTTAATTTTGAAGTTGTCATGGAAGCATTCTAATTCTTTCTTTTGCGAGTTCTGATGCGTAAGCAAGAGCAGCTTTTATATCTTCTACACTCAACGATGGATAATTTTTTATTATATCGTCATAGCTTTTTCCAGCCGCTAAATTGTCCAATATTACCGAAACCATGATCCTCGTACCTGTTATGCAAGCTTTGCCATGACAAATGTTTGGATCAACAGTTATTCTTTTAAGAAGTCCCTTAGTGGTTTCTCTTTTTTTCATCCTTATCACCTAAGCGTTTTCTTAGAATTATCTGACAAAATCATTATATCATTCAATGAAGGTTCTCTTCAGGTTGATAGGGGTAAAAAAGTGTAAAAATCCAAGATGTTTTTGATCCACCACTGAAGAAACTGTTATGTGTATTTTACCAACGTAAAATTGGTATACTCTTTTTAACACGAAAAAATATCAAAAGGTAGGTCGGTGAGTATTTTGAAGCTCTCACAAAAATTCCTTCTCTACGTTATTTTACCGGTTCTCGTAATGGGAATCTTGATGATGTTTGGATACCGTCAGGCTTTTCAATGGCAATTGAATCACTTTGTGCGTGGAAGACCAGAAATAAGGATGTTTTACGATCTCCATCCCTATTTGCTTAAAAGCCAATTGAAAAGGTTGGAAAAAGCGAAGCAAAATATGTCTATAATGGTAACTCTTTCATTTATTTTATCGTTTGGAATTTCTATAGCCACGGCACTTGTTTTGTCCGAAATTTTTCAGAAAAAGGTTTCCAAAGTCGTAGACGAGATTTCACATGCTACAGAAAAAATGGCATACGCTGAGGAGATCAAAATTGAGAGTAAAACTTTCTCTGTTGAATTTGAAAAACTCGTTGAAAGTATTGAAAAACTCTCACACAAATTAAAAGAACAGTCTTTGGCACGCCAAAGCATGACATCTAGCGTTTATCACGAGTTGATGACTCCCTTAAGCGTTATGAAAATGCAGCTTGAAGCACTGAGAGATGGCATGATCACGTACGATCAAAATCTAACGAAAAAGATGATAAAAAGCGTCGATCACATTTCTCAGGTTCTAAAAGACGTGAAAAACATTGAAGGTGGAGAAATAAAATATTCCGAAGAAGAATTCAACGCAGCTTTAGAATGCAAAGAATTATGCAATACATTTGCAAGCGTGTTCGAATCCAGAAATGTGAATTTGAAATGTTTTATCGAAGACGTGTACATAAAAGTGGATAAAAGGCGGTTTAAACAAGTCATTTTCAATCTCATGTCAAATGCCGTGAAATACACTCCCTCAAGTGGAAAAGTAGAGGTGAAGATCGACGCCACTGGTGTGGAATTCTTCAACACCTCTAAATCTGTGCCGACACAAAAATTCAAGTACGGATCTGGATTGAACTTCGTCAAGCGTTTCTGCGACTTTTACCAATGGAAATTCACCATCACATCTTCACCTGAGGGTGTGAGATCGATCATCCTTTTTTGCAAAAAGGAGAGAACATGAACACTCAAAGATAATCGTATATGCTTGAAATCTCAAAATTCCCTTTCACATTCTTCACGAACTTTTCTTGTGAAGGAACGAGCGTGAAAAAGTTATCGCTTAGCACCACATCTTCTTCTGTGTGTATTACCACACCATATGCTATATTTTCACACTTGATCTTCAACGAATCTCCGACCTTTTCGTAAGAAATCTTCGGATCGGATAAAGTCGTGTTTCTCAATCTTCCGAGTATTTCATGACTTTCAACACTTTTGTTGTTGTAATTTAATCTCTCATACACGATCGATCCCGAAAGAATGTTTGGATCGACTTCAATGGTGTCCACTTGCGTAACGCTATCTTGAAGGATTCTCAAATTCTCGTATTTTTTCTCGAACAACTTGCCTTTTTCAAAGGACCATATCTCTATTTCTAAATCCACATTCTTGAGTTCTAAATCGTTCACGATTGAAATTTTCAATCCCTTATCATCTTTTTTAACCATAGGAAGTACAGGTGAGTAAAATCGTTTCGTGTAATAATAAAGGGCTTTCGGCCTTTTGAAGTAATCGATAGCAGACCAACTGAACACCGGCCATGAATCGTTAAATTGCCAGTAAAGAGTTCCTGCCGTTTTGTACTTTCTTTCTCTCCAATGTTCAACCCCGCTTTTTATGGCTTCTGCTTGATTGATCTGAGAAAGGTAAACGATCGAGTCAAAATTTTCCACAATTCCAAATCTTCCGTTTATGAAACGCATGATCCTTTCTGGGCCTTCAATTTGTTTGTTGTGATTTAACATTACCTTCGAGAAGATCTCTTTTTCTTCTTCTCTTGCAAAGAAATCTATCGTTTTTGGATCGGGAGCCGATTGAAAGCCAAACTCGCTTATGAATTTCCCGCGATCGTTTAAATATTCGTCGTGGTCTTGCCAACTTGACCAAACCTCCCAATTGTGTTCATCACCTGCATCATCAGAGTTTGATCTATTTCCTCCATAAGGGCTAGATGGCCAGTAAGGACTGGATGGATCTTCTTCCGTACAGATTTTTGGGAAATCATGCAGGTACAATTTGTTCCCAAGAAAATCTCCATTTACCTTACGAGCAAAATTCGGCCACTCGTCGAATCCCCAGTTATTTTCGTTGTTTCCACACCACATCACTATGCTTGGATGGTGCCTGAGCTTTATGACATTTTCTCTCACTTCCCTGTTCGCAAGATCTCTGAACCATTGAAGATGATCTGGATATTCAGCGCACGCGAACATGAAATCTTGCCAAACCATGATTCCCATTTCATCGCATTTTGAATAGAATTCATCCTCTTCGAATATTCCCCCGCCCCAAACTCTGATCATGTTCATGTTGGCATTTGCTGCCATGGATATCAGTTCATCGTAATCTGATTTCTTAAGCCAACTTAAGATGTTATCGGCGGGAATCCAATCAGCACCCTTGGCAAACACCCGTTTTCCGTTTATTTCGAATATGAACGATTCTCCCTCGCCATCGTTTTCGCGAATAAGTTTAACAATACGCAATCCCGTTTTCTTTTTTTCGGAATAGACTTCCCTGCCATCTTTGAGAAGGATGAATTCAAAATCGTGAAGAGAGCTTTTTCCCATTCCATTTGGAAACCAAAGTTCAACGTCCTTTTTCACGAATTTTCCATCAAAATGAACCCCTTTGAAATCTTTAAATAGTGGGCGTTCCTCAACTTTTTCTCCATTCATAAGAATTTTAACGCTGTACGAATTGATTCGCCTTTCATCTAATTCTTCAACGTATCCGTTAACTCGAATCGTACCGCTTGTATCCTCAAGATAAGCCGTACAACCCACAAGCCTTGCGTCTGGATGCGATTCGACGTACACGTCTTTCCAAATGCCAGAAGTCGCGACGCGTGCTCCCCAATCCCATCCGTAAGAATACTGGGCTTTTCGTATGTAGGGTCTTGAACTTTCTTCATGGGTCGATGCGAGTTTCCCATAATTCTGCTCAAGTGCTCGAGGCTCTCTTGTTGGGGAGTCTATCACAACTTTTAAGACGTTTTCTCCTTCTTTCAAAAGATCTGTGAGATCGAATCGATACTCCAAGAACATGTCTTCCGTTCTGCCAAGGTAGTGACCGTTCAAGTACACTTTTGAGAGCGTGTCTATCCCCTTAAAAACGAGATCGTATTCCAAATCAACATCGATCTTATTCATGTTAAAATTTCGCGTGTACATCCAGGATTTATCTTCCAGGACATCGAAAAGTTTTTCATTTGTACCGACGTAGGGATGTGGCAACATCTTCAAAATCACAAGGTCTCCTTGAACAGTGCCGGGAACATTTCCCGTGAATTTGTACTCTCCATCTTCGTCTTCCACATCCCACTGACCATTAAGACCTAAGATCATTCCACATCATCTCCAATCAATAGCGTTGTTCGCGATCACCTTCGAGTACCAATTCGCACTGTCTTTAATGATGCGTTTTTGCGTCTTGTAATCAATGTAAACTATGCCAAAACGTTTTGAATATCCTTCTGCCCATTCGAAGTTGTCCATAAGTGACCAAACAAAATACCCTTTCAAATTCACACCATCTTGAATTGCTTGATAGGCTTGGCTGAAATGCGCTTTTAGATATTCTATCCTTTTGACATCATGCACCTCATTATTTTCAACGACATCCTTGAAAGCAGCTCCATTTTCAGTTATAAATATCTCCTTTGGCTTGTAAGCATCTTGAACTCCTGTGAGTATTTCATATAAGCCGTGTGGGTATATTTCCCATCCCATTTCCGTCTTTTCCAATCCTCTATCCACATTTTTTGTTCCTAATAGGGCACTTGGATCCGCTTTTACCAAACTTCCAGAGTAATAATTTATCCCAACAAAATCTATCGGCTTCTTTATATCCTCCATATCTCGCTTGTAGTCTCTTGGAAAATATTCTCTAGCAGTTGCGAGAAGATGCTCTGGATAATTCCCCTTGAAGATAGGATTCAAAAACAGTGGATAATTCACCTGTTCATGGGCAATTCTTGCAGCCATGATGTCCGCTTCATTCCGAGATGCTGGCACTTGCGAATGATTAGACAAAGTTATACCTATTTCCCCACCCAACTTCTCACTCCTGAAAGCTTCTACCGCTTTTGAATGAGCTCGCAATTGATTGTGTACAACGCTGAAAGCAGCATAAACATCCTTCATCCCAGGTGCATGTGTTCCAAACATGTGTCCTATATATGCTGTTACCCAAGGTTCATTGAGCGTGATCCAATGTTTAACTCTATCACCGAGTTTTTGAAATACGAAATCCGAATAATCTCCAAACCAATTTGCGATATCTCTATTGAGCCATCCACCTTCATCCTGAAGTGCTGCCGGTAAATCCCAATGATAAAGCGTTATAAATGGTTCTATTCCCGCACTCACCAACTCGTCTACAAGTCGATCGTAAAAATCTACCCCTTTAAGATTGATCTTTCCCTTTCCATTTGGAAATATCCTTGGCCAAGCAATGGAAAAACGGTAAGCCTTAATGCCAAGTTCTCTCATAATGGCCACATCGTCTTTGTATCGGTTGTAATGATCGCAGGCAACATCTCCCGTATCACCGTTGTAGGTCGTGCCAGGCGTATGTGAAAACCTATGCCATATGGATGGACCTGCTCCGTCTGCAAGTGGTGAACCTTCTATCTGATAGGATGCGGTCGCAACTCCCCATTTAAAGCCTTCCGGAAATTTTTTGTCATTCATTTTTATTCTTCCCCTTTCCCTTAAAATTTCACATTCAAAAAACTCATTAAAGCCACTCTTTGTTAAGAGCTGGGACATCACTGATCAGTTTTTTTGTATAGGGATGAGTTGGATGAATTATCACTTTCTCCGCATCCCCTCTTTCAACAATTTTACCTTCATGCATTATGAAAATGCGGTCGCTTATGTAATACGCCAACCCCATATCGTGGGTTATGAAAAGGATGGTCGTCTCCTCTACATCTCTGAGCTTCATCAGCAGTTTCAGAATGCCACCTCTAACTGTGGCATCGACCATAGAGGTAGGCTCATCGGCTACTAACACTTTAGGTTTTATGAGAAATATACGTGCCAACATTATTCTTTGCCGCTGAC
>CAYYEU010000059.1:0-6264 GCA_964470975.1 uncultured Mesoaciditoga sp.
CGCACAATGCGAGTTATTCGATTTTAAATTCCAAATCAAGGACTTCGACAGCCACTTTCGTACTTGGAAAAGGAAGGCTGACTAATAGAACAAATGAAAATTCAAAAACATGGCCACAGAAGTTCCAATCGCTAAGAATGGTCCGAAAGGAACACGCGTTTTTCGACCTGCTTTGTGAATGAGCACTCGAGGTAAAGCGTACATCAATGCCACAACTGATGCTATTAGCACCGCTATAACCGCCGAAAAGGGTGTGAGGAAAAGGGCAAGCACGCCGAAATATTCCACGTCCCCAAATCCCATTCCACCTTTTGAAAGAAGGTGTATCAAAAGGAAAATTCCAAACGCAAACGCTGCTGTTATCAGCGAAAGCATGAGATGCTCGTGATGCCACGCCCACAATGTTCCACCTATTCCCGTCACGACCACTGCGGAATCCGGTATTAGCATGTATTCAAAATCTATCGCGCTGGCGACTATTCCTCCAGAAAAGAACAGCCATAAGGAAAAAAGATCCACCAAATTGTCTGTAAGATAAACGGCCAAGGCGAATAAAAATGCGGTTAACATTTCAATTAGAGGGTATCGGATGGAGATAGACGTACCACAATAACGGCACTTCCCTTTAAGAAACAAATAACTTATCACTGGAATGTTGTCTTTCCATGCAAGTTGATGCCCACAAACGGGACAAAAAGATCTCTTAGGGTTTACTATTGAGATTTTTCGAGGAAGTCTGTATATCAGAACGTTGTAAAAACTGCCCATCACCGTTCCAATCACCAAGGCAATGGGCAGAAGTATTATTCTATTCCACACAAAGACAATTCTTTCTCGTTGAGATTTGTTTCAAAGAGTTCCTTCTTACCGTAAAAATACCAATCTTTTTGATCCTTAAATTCTTTAAGTATTCTCTTTGCTTCGTTGTATTCACCAAGTTTAGCGTATGGGATAACCAGCAAGAGCTTGAAATGTCCGTCAAGCGGATATTTTTTGATGTGTTCTTCCACCACGTCTATTACTTCTTTGTATCTACCATTTCTGAAAAGGACTTTTGCCCATGGCTCTATGTCTCCAGGGTAATACGGAGTCGTGTTTAAAATCTCCTTTTCATACTCTTGAGAAGTGTCGTAATCTCCAAGTTTTTCGTAAAGCTCCATTATTTCATAACGTACAAGGATGTTTTTTTTGTCATCGTTGGCGAATTTCTTGAGTGCTTCTAACGCACTGCCCAATTTCCCCATCTTTTGATATGCATCGGCTATCATGAAATAAGCAAATTTGTCGTGGGGGGTGTACTCTAACTCTTTTTGCCAGTATTTTATCGCCTCTTCGTAATCTTCAAGGTTGTAGAACGCTTGACCCAACTCGGCATAAGCTTCGACCAATGTTGGTTCCAATTCGATGGCATGCCTCAAGAGTTTGACGCCTTCCTCCAATTTCCCCATTTCAGTCAGAAAAGAACCTTTAAGCTCGTAAGCTTTTGCATATTCCGTCCAGGTGTTTATAACCACGTCCAACAGTTTTATCGCCTCGTCCAAGCTCTCGTTCTCAGCCTTATCCTGGGCTAATTCGTAAAAGCCGTCCGGTACTCCATGCCAGAGTTCGGACGGCTTTAAATCCAATTCTTCAAAATATTCGCTCATCTCATCAACGGAGATGGGCAAGAGAAGCGAGCCTGAAATTGGACCCACCTCACTCTCCAATTCTTTCAACTCATGAATTTTCTCGAGATAGTCGGGATGATCGTGCATGTCTGCCGCGAAAACCTCCCATGTGCCATCGTAAAGGAGGTCACGGATTACGAAAAAAAACGGATCGCGTTCATCTATCAAAAATTTTTTATCTCTTACCATCAAAAAGATGGGATTTCCCATTTAGCGCATTCGCCTCCTTAGAAATGTTTCAAAAGATTTAATCGCTCATTACCAATTATATCACAACACAAACTTCCGTTCAACAATTTTCAAATCAACTCATTTGAGAAAAATTCCGTTGTTTTTTTTATGACAAAAGTTGACCATGGAACAGATGTGAACGTGTGATCGGATCCTTCTACAGGAACGAGAGTGGCATTTTTGAATTCTTTTACCAAATCCTGGCTGTGTTCAAAGGGAACCGTCGGATCGGAAGTCCCATGAAGTATTAAAACGGGACCGTTGTAGTTTTTAGCGTTGGAAAAGGCATTCATCGTGAATATTTCCCGAACGAAATCTGGAGAAACAGAGATACCGCCAACGTCCAGTGCTCTTTCAACTTTCTTAGGCATTCCTCCCAAGCCAAAGACCTCAGAATTTTTAGAAGCCGGCGCCCAAAGGCAAAGCGCATCTGGTTTTAAAATTGGGGCACTGAGAAGCGCAACCGTGCCTCCCATTGACAATCCCAAAATTCCAATCTTTCCAGCAAACCTATCCTTTGCGTATCTCACCACGACTTTTGCATCGGATACCTCCGAAGAGAGAGTCATTTCTTCAAATGTGCCATCGCTGTCTCCCGAACCGCGAAAATCGAATCTTACAGACGATATACCTGCTTTCTCAAGTGACCTTGAAAGTCTCGCGAATATGAAACGGTTTTCCATGTGATTGCCTGTAAAACCATGAAACATGACAACCACAGGACTGTTTTTGCCTATATCGTGAACGACCGCGAATATCTTCTGACCTTCGTTTTCTAACATCAAACTTTCCATGATCTCATCTCTCTTTCAACCAATTCGTTGTCTGATCTACGGAACGCTTCACAACTTGATCCATGTTGTAATACTTGTACTCCGCCAATCTTCCTATGAAGAGGTACTCTTTCGTTTCTTCCAATTTCGAGACTTCTTTCATGTACGCTTCTCGCCTTTTCGTATTCTCATCGGACATGACCACGTAGTAAGGCTCTCCTTTGTCCAGGGGATATTCGTAGCAAAGCGTGGTTTTATCAATCTTTTGCCCCGTCATGTGTTTGAATTCGCTGATTCTCGTCCAATCGTAATCGTTGGGGTAATTCACAACGGCCACATCTTGGTGGTGGTCTTCATCGTACGTTTCAAAAATTAGCTTAAGAGATCTGTATTCGAGTTCCCCATGGGAATGATCGAAAAATTCATCCAACAACCCGGTGTAAACGGTGAGCTTGGCTTTCAATTCTTTGGCAATTTCAAAATAATCGCAATTCATTAGAACCGATATTTTGGGATGATCGAGCATGTTTTTCACCAATTTTGTGTATCCGAATTTTGGCAGACCTTGGTATCGATCTGAGAAATATCGATTGTCTCTGTTGGAGCGAGTTGGTATTCTTTTTGCGATGTCCGGAGACAATTCTTTTGGATCCCTGTTCCATTGCTTGATGGTGTAGTTTTTGAAAAACTTTTCGTACAAACGCCTCCCCACTTGGGAAATAACCGCATCTTCAAAATTTTTTGGTGGATCGTTGAAGACAGAGCTTTCAACTTCATTTTTCAAAAAACTTTCCACTTCATTTGTGGATATGTTCACACCAAAAAGCTGTGCCACCGTATCACGGTTTATCGGGAACGGAACCAGCATTCCATCAACGTAACTCAGGACTTTATGCTGATAATAATGCCATTTCGTAAACCGACTTAAAAATCTGAAAACTTCCGAATTTTCCGTATGAAATATGTGTGGACCATAAGTGTGAATCAGAACTCCATAATCGTTGAATTCGTCATGGGCGTGACCGGCAACATGATTTAGCTTTTCAATTACCAAAACTCTCTCACCCGCTTCTGCCAACACTCTCGCGGCAGTTGCGCCTGCAAGCCCAGCCCCGATCACAACACAAAAATCTCTCATGTTCTTCCTCCCCAAACGTTTTTCTGAATTGGTTCAGCGCATCAAATATAGTGTAGCATATGTTCACGAAAACACCATGGCAAAAATGATAAAATAGAAGAGGGATTTTTCCAAGCATTTGTCATAAGGGAAGGTGGAATTTATTGTGAAAAAGACGTCCGTCGCTCTAATAGCACACGACAAGAAGAAAATCGACATGATCATGTTCGTGAAAGAGAATATCGAGTTGCTTTCAAAATGTGAATTGTACGCCACACGTACAACGGGCAGCATAATCGAGGACAAGCTAAAATTGAAGATAAACAAGATGCTTTCCGGACCAATGGGTGGAGATCTTCAAATAGGTGCTCTCATAGCCTCATCTAAAATAGATTACGTGATCTTTTTAAGAGATCCTCTCACTGCCCAACCTCATGAACCAGACGTTTCGGCTCTCTTGAGGGTGTGTGATGTTCATAACGTTCCACTTGCAACGAACATGGCAAGCGCGGAGGCTTTGATAAAAGAAATTTCCTTGAAGGCGGAAAATTGAGAATTCCTAAATCTTTGAGCTCATCACTCGAAAATCTCTACGTTGTCGGTGGCGCCGTAAGAGACATCTTGCTTGGGAAAAAGCCAGAAGAATTCGACCTCATAACCACTTCTTCCCTTGATGACATACCGCTAAAAACGTTTAAACAATCGAACAACATTCAAACAGTTGGGACTTACATCTATGGAACGAAATACGATATATCCCATTACGTTTCTTTGGAAGACGACTTGGAAAGGCGGGATTTCACGATCAACTCAATGGCAATGCCGGTCGATAAGGATGGAAGAGTGGTCAAAGAAAATCTTGTCGATCCATGTGATGGGCTGCGTGATTTGAAACATAAAACTCTCAGAACCTTCAATTATGAAAATCTCTTCCAAGACCCTGTTAGAGTGGTAAGAGGGTTGAGATTCGTATCTGAATATGGCTTTGACGTTGAGAAAGAAACTCTTACTGATATGAAGGGGGCCGTTAAGTTCGTAAAGCACTCGGCACGTGAGCGGATTTTCCCGCCGATAAAAAAATTTGTGGAAGGGAAATACTTCTCAAAAGCGACAAAATCAGCGTATGAAATGGAAGTGGATAAATACCTTTCTATACCAATCCAAAACTTCGAAGAGTGTAAAAATTTGAATGCGCATTGCAGATGGCCGGCCATATTTGTAAAAACGAACGCTTTCCCAAAATTTGTGGAAATCGTTTTTCCGCCAAGACGGTTGATAAGATGGATAAGACGCCTCACATATCTTGTGGAAAACGTCGAAAAAGGGAAATTCGATTGGACAGTTAAAATATCCTCGGACGAAGAAATAAATTGCTTGTTATCCCTTCTTGAGTTTCTCAAGATAAACACCGACTTGGTTGAAAAGTACAAACGGACTTCTTTAAAAATCAAACCTTCCGATTTGAAGATTCTCGGTGCTGAAGGGCAATTGATACGTCAAATCATGTTGACAATATGGGAAAAGATCCTCAAATACGAAATCAAAAACGAGAAGAAGGCTCTTACCGAATTTGCACGTAAAATGATCACATCAAATCCTTCTTAAATCTCTCAAAAATCTCATGGGAAATGATGATATAATTGTGGTGATCGAAGTTAAGCTTTACGAATTCAGAAAGGGTGCGCGAATTTGTCCCAAAAAAATCTTCCGGACGTTCAAAATCAACGAGATAATCGTCACATTTTCATAGATAAAGTGGGAGTTAGCGATCTTGTCTACCCCATTGTCGTGTTAGACAAAATGAACAAATATCAACACACAGTTGGAAAGATCAACATGTACGTTGACTTGCCAGAGGACTTTAGGGGCACTCATATGAGTCGATTTGTGGAAGTTTTGAACGTTCATCGTGGCAAAATGATCGTGAAGAACATGGAAAAAATTCTTGACGATATGAGAGAACGCTTAAACGCCAAAACGGCTCATTTGGAAGTTAAATTCGATTATTTCGTGTTGAGAAAAGCACCCGTTTCTAAAATAGAAAGTTATACCCCCTATCGTGCAAAATTCATTTCCAAAAAAGATGGTGATTTTGATTTCGTACTTGAAGTCACAGTCCCCATACAAACTCTTTGCCCATGCTCAAAAGAAATAAGTGAACGCGGCGCCCATAATCAACGGGCAATTGCGGACATTTCAGTGAGAATGAAGAAAATAGTATGGATAGAAGATCTCATAGATATGGCTGAAAAAGCCGCATCGTCCCCTCTTTTTACGTTGCTTAAAAGGGAAGACGAAAAGTATGTAACTGAGCACGCTTACGACAACCCAAAATTCGTCGAAGATGTGGTAAGGGACATAGCTCTTCAACTTGAAAAAGACAACAGGGTCACGTGGTATCGCATAAAAGTTACAAGCCACGAATCGATTCACACTCACAACGCTTACGCGTGCCTTGAAAAAAGAAAAGGTGGGT
>CAYYEU010000060.1:0-6153 GCA_964470975.1 uncultured Mesoaciditoga sp.
GAAATAGTTAGAGGATTTTTGGAAGAAAACGGGATACTTTCAAGGATAAGAGGTTCGACGACACCGTATGGCGGAACGGCTTATTTCGGACAAACAGGACCTAAAGAAGTGTTGGTTTTGGAAGACGACTTGGAGGAAGCCAAACGACTTCTTGAAGAGAAGAACAACATGTAAGGGTGCCTTGAAAGCACCAGGAGGAGGCAAGGATTATGGAACTTAAGCGAACGCCACTTTACGGGGAACACGAAAGACTTGGCGCGAAGCTCGTTGAGTTTGGTGGATGGGAAATGCCAGTACAGTACACCTCTATACTTGAAGAGCACAAAACGGTTAGAGAAAGAGTTGGGCTTTTCGACGTTTCACACATGGGTGAGATCTTGGTTGAAGGTTCGGATGCTTTATCATTTGTCGATCACTTGATCGTCAACTCCGCTTCCAAACTCAAAAATGGTCAAATTTGCTACAGCCCGATGTGCTATGAAAACGCGACCATTGTGGATGATCTGCTGGCCTATAGATTTTCTGATGTGAAGATTTTGTTGGTTGTCAACGCTTCCAACAGCGATAAAGACTTTGCATGGGTGAAAGAACAAAGCAAGGGATACAGAGTAACGGTTACGAACATGTCCAATCAATACGCACAGCTCGCATTTCAAGGTCCAAAAGCAGAGGAAATTCTCAAAAGCATCTCGGGTGTGAATCTGTCAGAAATAGAGTTCTATCACTTTACCACTGGTAGGGTGAACGGTATTGAATGTATAGTTTCAAGAACTGGATACACAGGAGAAGACGGGTTTGAGTTGTATTTTGAACCAGATGCGGCTGTTGCCATGTGGAGAAAACTCCTTGAAATAGGGAAACCCTATGGTGTGAAGCCATGTGGACTTGGTGCCAGGGACACTCTAAGGTTTGAGGCATGTTACATGCTTTACGGCAATGACATAGACAACACAACAACTCCAATGGAAGCAGGGCTCAAATGGACGATAGACTTCGATAAAAAAGATTTCAACGGCAAATCAGTATTGGTTAAACAAAAAGAAGAAGGTTTGAGCCGAAGACTTAAAGGTTTGGAAATTTCTAAGGGCATAGCTCGCCATGGCTACAAAGTCTTTTCTGAGGATGGTAAAGAGATTGGTTACGTTACCAGTGGAACAAAATCTCCGACTGTTGGCAAATCCTTTGCTCTTGCTTACCTATCCAAAGGATACACAAAGCGTGGTAGCGAAGTGTTTGTGGATATTCACGGGAAACGTGTTGAAGCAAAGGTCATCAAGACCCCATTTTATAGAGGTAGTGTAAAATCAGGAAAGTAATGCAAGTAACACATTTCAAAAATCAGGAGGGATTTAAATGATAAGATATACAAAAACACATGAATGGGTAGAATTAGAAGGAAAGGTCGCAACTGTTGGAATATCTGAACACGCTCAAAATGAATTGGGAGACGTAGTTTACGTTGAACTTCCAGAAATTGGAAAAGAGGTTAAAGCCGGTGAAGCCCTCTGTTCTGTTGAATCCGTGAAGTCTGCAAGTGATGTGTACAGCCCAGTAAGTGGAAAAATCGTCAAAGTTAACGAGGCTCTTGAAGACGCTCCCGAAACGATCAACAAGGCAGCGGAAAGTGACGGGTGGATTGCAAAAATAGAAGTTCCAGATTCAAAAAATTTTGACGGTTTGCTTGACAAAGCGGCGTACGATAAGTTAGTTGAAGAAGAGAAATAATCATCAATTCACGAAGGCGCATATGCAATATTTGAAAATTGTCAGGTGTGCCTTAGATTTGCAAATCAAAAGGATCAAAGAAAAGAGGGATAATCGATGAATCCTTACATTCCTCATACCAATGATGAAGTAGAGGAAATGCTGAATAAGATAGGCGTTAAAAGTACAGATGAGCTTTTTTCTCCTCTTCCTCAAGAAAAAAGAGTTAAAGAATTGGGATTGCCTGAGGCGTTAGACGAATTTAGCGTGTTCTCAAAACTGAGAGAATTGGCCTACAAGAATGCCGACGCCCAACGTTACTCTTATTTCATGGGAGGTGGAATTTACAACCACGTGATACCGTCAGCCGTTCATCAAATAGTATCAAGGGGAGATTTTTACACCGCGTACACGCCATATCAAGCCGAGGTTTCTCAAGGATCGCTTCAGACGATGTTTGAATTTCAAACGATGATGTGTGAACTGACCGGCATGGAAATATCCAATGCCTCGATGTATGACGGAGCGGAAGCAACTGCAGAAGCCGCTTTGATGGCCGCACGCTTTAGCAAAAAGTACAAAGTCTTGATCGCTGACACGCTTCACCCAGAGTACCTTCAAACGGTGAAGACGTATGCATCAGGGCCTGAAGTGGAAATTGAAACAGTTGAGCATGACGAAACCGGTACCGTGTCTTTAAACGATTTGAGAAACAAGATAGACGAAGAAACCGCTGCGGTGATCGTACAATATCCCAATTTTTTCGGTGTTGTAGAAAATTTGAAAGCGATCAGGGAAGTTTCAAAAAACATTCTTATGATCGTCGTTGTCAATCCCATTTCTTTAGGCGTCCTTGAAGCTCCCGGCGCCTTTGGAGCTGACATAGTCACTGGCGACGGGCAGCCCTTGGGAATTCCCATGAACTTCGGTGGGCCTTCGTTTGGAATATTTGCAATAAGAGACGACAAAAGACTCGTTAGAACGATGCCCGGAAGAATCATTGGAGAAACGGTGGATGTTGATGGAAAGCGTGGATACGTCATGACGCTTCAAGCGAGAGAACAGCACATACGCCGTGAAAAAGCCACATCCAACATCTGTTCCAATCATGCTTTAGGGACTCTTTACGCCGCGACTTACCTTTCGCTCGTGGGGCCTCGGGGTCTCAAGGAAATAGGAGAAAACAATGTGGCAAAATCTCACTACCTTCTTGAAAAACTCGAGAAAACTGGTCATTTCAAGAGAAAGTTCTCCGGAGAATTTTTCAACGAATTCGTTGTTGAAACGGATCTCAACATATTCAAACTCAAAAGAAAACTTCTGAAAAGCAACATACTTGGCCCAATAGATCTTGGAATGTTTGGAGACTCAAAAAGCAAATTAAGGAAGTTGTTCTCCAAAAACGATCTTCTATTCTGCACGACAGAAGCGAACACGGCTGAAGATATAGAGCGTCTTCTTTCAGTAGTGGAGGCGATGTGAAATGGAATTGATATTCGAAATATCAAAAGAAGGTCGAAGAGGATTTATACCTCCAAAAATGGATGTGAAACCTTACAAAATCGAATCAAAATACACACGAAAAAACTCGCCAAAACTTCCTGAAGTTACCGAAGGAGATGTTGTAAGGCACTACACCAATTTATCACGTCTCAACTACGCCGTTGATACGGGATTCTACCCACTGGGATCCTGCACGATGAAATACAACCCTAAGTTGAATGAAAGGGTGGCCAGCTTGCCAGGATTTTCAGAAATACATCCCTATCAAGATTCTAAAACCGTTCAAGGTGCGCTCGAGTTGATGTACGATCTTGGAGAATCACTCAAAAAAATAACAGGTATGGACGCGATGACCCTTCAACCAGCCGCTGGCGCTCATGGTGAATACACAGGCATTGCCATAGTGCGTCAGTACCACAGAAGCCGAAAAGATTTCGATAGAAACGAAATGATAGTTCCGGATTCGGCTCATGGGACAAACCCCGCATCTTCTGCCATGAATGGCTTCAAAGTCGTAGTCGTTGAATCTGATGAACGTGGAATGGTCGATGTGAATGAGTTAAAGAAGGTAGTTGGCCCTCATACGGCTGGCATGATGTTGACGAATCCAAACACGTTGGGAATATTCGAAGAAAATATACTTGAGATCTCCAAGACGATCCATGACGCTGGTGGGTTGATGTACTACGACGGCGCTAATCTAAACGCGATAATGGGGCAGGTCAGGCCTGGAGACATGGGATTCGACGTCGTCCATCTTAACTTGCACAAAACTTTCTCCACTCCTCACGGAATGGGGGGCCCCGGAGCTGGACCTGTTGGTGTCAAAGCCTTTCTTGAAGATTTCCTGCCGGTTCCAACTGTTGATAAGAAGAAAGACAAATACGTTCTTAATTTTTCGCATAAAAAGTCCATAGGCAGGGTAAGAAGTTTCTACGGGAATTTCTCAATTCTTGTCAAAGCTTACGCTTACATTCTTACCATGGGTGAAGAGGGAATAAAACGCGCAAGCGAGATGGCGGTACTCAACGCCAATTACTTAAGGGCGGAAATCTCAAAGATATTAAAGGTCCCTCACAACAGCATATGTATGCACGAATTCGTGGCCACAACTTTGCCTTTGGAAGAAAAAGGAATCAAAGCGCTTGACTTCGTGAAACGTATGCTTGATTACGGAATTCATCCGCCGACAGTTTACTTTCCGATGATAGTTCACGAAGATATAATGGTTGAGCCAACGGAAACCGAGTCGAAAGACACACTCGATAAGTTCATAGAGATCGTTAAAAAGATATACGATGAGGCCAACGAAGACCCGGAGATACTAAAAAAAGCACCTCACACCACACCAATTAGACGGTTAGATGACACGCGTGCCGCTCGCTATCCGGTTTTGAGGTGGAAATCCAAATGACAATAAGAGCGTCGGAGTCTTTGACTCCGACCTTTTTTGATGTGCAAACCAAGTCCTTTTTGATGTTTTCAAAAATCATCGAAAGGTACAAGCCGCTCAGCGTTTTCGGAAAAAAAGAATTTTTAAATCTTAAACCTTTGAATGCAAAAGAAATCGAGTTGCATTTCGATTTTCTCGCAAAGGTAAAGGAATGCGAAAAATCGCGTCAGAGGATTGAGCACATCCTTGGGGATTTTCATGAAATATCCGCAAGCCTCAAAGCGTTAGATTCTGGAAGTTCTGACAGTGTCGACCTTTTTGAGATAAAACGTTTCATTCATCATCACAAAATTTTGAAATCCATGATTGAAAGACCCCTTCCAAATTTCTTAAATTCGCTCGATGAACTGTGGAATGTTCTCGACCCACAAAATAGTGGGTCATATGCTTTTGCGCCTTACAACAAAAGAATAGACACTTTGACAAAAGAGTGTGAAGGATTACAGGTCAAAATATCTTTGCTGTACAAAGAACAGGCAAAAAAAATAAAAGAAGAATTCGGAATTCTTCCAGAAGATAAAAGATTTGTGATCGGCAGAAAAAATGCCAAACCCATACTCAATTCCAGTCTTGTCATGATTGAGCGCGAAGGGATGAAATCCTACACGTTCGTTATCAGGCCCACAGACGAGATATTATCATTTCAATCTGAGTTGTCAAAATTAGAAGAGGATTTAAGAAAAGCCCAAAATGAGGAAATAAAACGTCTTTCAAATGAAATATCAAAAAACACCGATAAAATAAGAAAAGAAATCACGAAGATATCTTCTTTTGATATCGCCTTTGCTCAACTTCGTGCACTAAAGGATGGCTACGCGTTCCCAAAATTAGACTCTCATGTAGAATTAACAGGCGCTTTTCATCCTTTGATTCAAGAATATGTGGGGAAAAACGGGTTTTCTTACACTCCTCTTGACGGGAGATTCTCCAAGGGTCTCACGATGATATTCGGTCCTAACATGGGAGGAAAGACAACTGTCCTTCGCAACATTGGACTTGTCTGTGCGCTGGCAATGTACGGATTCCTCGTGCCAGCCCGAAGTGCTATCCTACCAAAAATCGATTGGATAAGGTACATTGGGATAAGCGAGGGAAAAGATGGACTTTCTACCTTTGCCACACAGATGGACACGATGGCGAAAGTGTTTAAAATGAGAGGTGAAGGTCTTATACTCGTAGATGAGTTTGGAGCCGGAACGAATCCTTACGAAGGCGAAGCGTTGGCGACTGCTTTGGCGAAAGAACTTGAGAAAAGAAGCGATTTTTCCGTTATGGTTACACACTATAGGAAAACCATAGAAGATGTGGAATGCAAAAAATACACGATGGGCCGTATAAACTTTGAAGGTGAGATCACATCGGAAAACGTTTATTCAAAAATAGATCACCATCTTCTTGACGGAGCAAAAGTGGAACTTGGGGATGCGATAAAACTCGCAAAAATACTCGGTTTGCCAAATGATGTGGTGGAAAAAGCGAATGAGATTCTCTAT
>CAYYEU010000061.1:0-6071 GCA_964470975.1 uncultured Mesoaciditoga sp.
CATTTTTAAGATAAGAAATTACATTGGGCCCGGAGATTTAAGGATTGATAACTATGTAAGGCACAAACCGCTGGCGTGTTTTAACGCGGGAGCAGTTGAAAAAAATGGAAGAGTGTATGTCTTTCCAAGATTGATATTCGACTATTACAACTACACCTCAAGCATAGGTGTTTTTTCATTAGGTGTTGAAGAACTTTTAAACAAGAAATGGGAAGCCCCCTTGAAAACGAAAATAATTCTATGGCCACAATTTTTATGGGAATTTCTTGGTTGCGAAGACCCAAGGGTATGCGTTGTTAACGATGAATTTTACACCTTGTACACTGGTAAGGGCTACCACCAAGAAAATGAAGAGAAAGAACGGCGAGATGTACTGGCATTTGCCAGAATGGATTCATCATTCAATGTTAAACAAAAAGATTTTTTTAAAATAAAGATGAGTGATGGATACTTTGTTCCCAAATTCATGAAAGATGGCGCTTTTGTCTCAGAAAATAACGGGGAATTCACAATGCTGGTAAGACCTGAATTCAACGAATTCAAGGCGTGTTGGAGAGCAAGTGCAAATCTTAAAGGCATGACCTTTCCTTTTGAAAAAGTAAAGCCAGTTATGGTGCCTGAAAAATGGGAAGAAAGAATTGGATGGTCGACAAATACAGTTAAACTTTCTGAACATGAGTATCTTGTCGGATGGCATGCGATCGTTAAAGAAGATCTTTCTTACAGAAATGGATTGGCCATGGTCAACGAAAAAGGGGAGCTCTTGGCAATAAGCGATTACTTGTTAGTGCCCAAAGGGATCAACGAAGAATATGGTGATAGGGCTCAAGTGATCTTTGGTGATGGGTTGATAATTCACAACAACTTTCTCATATGGATAGGAGGAGTCAGTGATTACGCAATAGGAATTTTTGTTGCGGATTTGAACGATGCTATGAGAAGCTTAAAACCTTTGTAAGTCAATGGCGCAAAGTCACCGAGGAAATAGGAGATGTGGCAGGTGTTGTTTGCCACATCTCCTATTTAATTTCTATGAAAAAATGAGAAAATCCACGAAAATCTTCAATATACCCTTGAAAAGCTTCGTAAATGTCAAAAATCATCTGATATCCTTCAAAATTGTCTAAAAATGGATTTTACAAATAATTAAAAAAGTGGTATAACATTTCCGGAAACGTTTCCGGAAACGTTTCCAAAAAAGGGGTGTTACTTTGTGGCTTACATAACTATAAGACAAATTGCAAAAGCAGCTGGCGTTTCCCTCAGCACAACTTCCAGAGCACTGAATGGAAAGATAGATGTTAGTGAAGAAACCAGAAAAAAAGTGCTGGAAACGGCTAAGAGGCTGGGATATCTTCCAAACAGATCGGCAGTATCTCTCAAAAAACGGAAAACATACACAATAGGTGTTGTGGTGGAGGACAATTCAAACCCTTTTTGGTCTGAAGTACTAAAAGGAATAGAAAACTCAGCCAGTGAGCAAGGTTATCATGTTATTTTCACCAATACAAACCGAAATTATCAAAATGAAGTAGAAAACATAAGGCTACTCCTCGAAAGGCGCGTTGATGGTTTTTTAATAGTACCCAATCAGGAAAAATATGAGGACTTGTTAGAGTTAAAAGAACGTGGTATTCCAGTGGTGATAATGGGAAGACATGTTGAAAACTTGGGAATTCCAATGGTTTACAACAATGACATCAAAGGAGGCTATATTGCAGCGACACATCTTATAAACAGGGGGTGTCGAAAAATAGCCTTTATAGGAGCACAACCATATAACACTGCTTCAATTGAAAGATGTAAAGGGTATAAAAAGGCTTTGAAAGAGGCTGGAATCAATATAAATGAATCACTAATAAAAATAAGTAGGAATCCGATGAGAAATGGCGCAATGGAAGTTGAAAATGCCTATCGACACATGAAGGAATTATTAAATGAGAGTCCAAATTTTGATGGGATATTCGCTTACAACGATTTGATGGCTTTCGGCGCTCTAAAGGCTTTGAAGGAAGAGAAAATTTCTATCCCAAGTCAAATAAAATTAATTGGATATGATGATATTTTCTACGCTTCCATCGTAACCCCGTCTCTTACCACCATGAAGACAAAAAAACAAGAACTGGGAGAAATCGCTTTTGATCTTCTTTTTAATCCGAAAAACGAGATCGTTTTAGATTCAAAACTTCTGGTGAGAGAGAGCACTTAAACATCGTGAAAAAGGGGGTGATTGTGTAGTTTGCTGTTTTCATTTTCAGAAGGAAAAGAGGAAAAAGCTTTTTGTAAAAAACCAAAAGGAGGGATTAGGAAATGAAAAGAATCGCATTGATTTTGTTAATTACCATGATAGCAACGCTAGGTCTTTCTCAATATCACTTTTACGTGGTTACACATGGAGGACCAGCTGATCCTTTTTGGGCTGTGGTTGTGAAAGGAATGAATGACGCTGCCAAGAAATACGATGTCAAAGCCACTTATCTTGCTCCCGTAAAGTATTCTTTGCAGGAGTTCATCAACGATGTAAATTCTGCCATTGCAGCCAAACCAGATGGCATAGTTGTGACAATTACGAACAAAGAGGCTTTAGATGAACCTCTTAGAAGGGCTATCCAAGAAGGAATCCCAGTTATAGCTATTAACGTTCCGGACACTCGTGATGCTTTAAAAAGGATTCCTTATATTTGTTATGTGGGAGATGACGAGTACCTTGCAGGCGTTAAAGCCGCAGAATATGTACTTTCGGTATTCAAACCTAAACGTGCTGTTATAGCTATTCATGAAATAACAAATACGGGACTGTTGATCAGAGCAAGAGGTATAACAGACGTTTTTAACAAGTACAATATACCTATTGAAAAATTGAACATCACAATCAATCCCACTCAAGGTGTTTCAAACATTAGGGCATATCTCACTCGTCATCCTGATACTGATATGATTTTCACGTTGGGACCTGTTGGAACATTACCAACTGTTACAGTCGTTGATGAGATGGGATTAAAGGGAAAGGTGAAAATTGGAGGCTTCGATCTTACAAGTAACATGTTGAAATGGATAAAAGAAGGTAAAGTGCTTTATACCATAGATCAGCAACAATATCTGCAAGGTTACCTTCCTATAGAATTTCTATATATGTACCTACAACATGGGCTTATTCCAGTTGGAGAAGTTTTGACAGGACCGTTTGTTGTGACACGAGAGAACGTTCAAAAAGTTGTGCAAAGCGTCAACAACGGTTACAGATAATAATTTTTCAAGGGAAAGATCTCTTAAAGATCTTTCCCTCACTTTATACAGTTTTAATTGGAAAGGAGACGAAATAAGTGGGATCCAACCAAGGAATGGCTCGGTTTTTTAGGTTTAAGGAAGTTGGAGCTTTAGCCTCGTTAATTGTAATCTTCACTAGCTTTGGAGTATTGAATCATCAATTTTTGAGTGCCTACAACTTAATGACCATATTCACTGTGGCTTCAGAGTTAGGGATAGTCACTTTGGGCGTAAATTTAGTAATGATCGCTGGGGAGTTCGATATGAGTGTCTCATCGATCTTTGCTTTGGTTCCAATTCTTTTTGAAATTCTTGTGAGAAGCGGCATTCCTTCAATAATTTCAATATTAATCGTTTTGACATTTGGTGCTGCTCAGGGATTTGTAAACGGATTTATCACGACTAAAGGACATATACCTTCTTTCATAACAACACTTGGAACTCAATGGTTTTGGCGTGGAGTTGTCTTAGCCGTTACAGGCGGATACTCTTTAACTTTGGTAAAAGGAGGAAATTACCTCAACATATTTGGAGGGAAAATCTTTGGAATGACAGGTGTTGGCGTCCGTTGGTCGGCAATTTGGTTTGTCATTCTTACAATTGTTTTCTATTTCGTTCTTGAGTGGACTAAGTATGGAAACAAAGTTATGGCAAGTGGAGGAAGCCCTGGTACTGCCGATGCCATGGGAGTACAATCGTGGAAATTTAAGACTTCAACTTTTATGATATCAGGAGTAATGGCTGGAATAGCAGGTTTAGCGGCTTTTTCACGTTTTCAAACTATTGATCCAAGTTTGGGAATACAGTTAGAACTTCAAGCCATAACAGCCGCTGTTATAGGTGGAACTTTAATGACTGGGGGATACGGAAGTGCTATAGGAGCATTTCTTGGAAGTGTCATACTTGCTTCTCTAAGCAACGGATTAATTCTAATTGGTGCTCCAACGTACTGGTATAGAGCATTTGTAGGAGTTATTCTTGTAGCCGCTGCCTTATTCAACATTAGAATTAAAAAGAAGTTGGTGGGGGAATGATGAGTTTACTTGAGATGAAAGGAATAAAAAAAAGATTTGGAGCTGTTGAAGCCCTAAAAGGAGTTGACTTTCATGTCAACGAGGGGGAAGTTGTTGGCCTTTTAGGTGACAATGGAGCTGGAAAGTCCACACTTGTGAAAATCATTGCCGGATATTACCACGAAGATGAGGGAGAGATCAGGTTTAACAGTAAGCCCGTACATTTTAAGACACCTATGGAGTCACACCAGGCCGGTATAGAAGTGGTTTACCAAGATCTCGCATTGGTGCCATTAATGTCTGTTTGGAGAAATTTCTTTCTCGGAAGAGAAGTATCCCGAAGAGTTGGAACATTTAACCTTCTTGCTAAAAGAAAAATGAGAAAAATTTCAAGAGAGGCCTTAAAGGGATTAGGAATAGATATTCCATCAGTTGAGCAGTCTGTTGCATTCTTATCAGGAGGTCAAAGGCAAACTGTGGCTGTCGGAAGAGGAGTTTATTTTGGTGCAAAATTGCTAATTTTAGACGAACCCACAGCAGCTGTTTCGCTTCGTGAAACAGAGGCAATATTAAACCTTATAGAGAACGTCAGTCAAAAAGGAATAGCGGTCATTTTCATCGCGCATAACATATATCATGTTTACAGAGTGGCCAGCCGCTTTGCGGTATTGGATCACGGTAAGAAGATCGCAGATGTTGCAAAAAAAGATGGATACAGTGCCGAAGACATCATGCAAATAATAGCACCACCAATCAAAAATTAAAAAGAGAAAAAAGGCAATAGAACATCTTAATTTTGCAAAAAATCAAGGAGGGATTAAAAATGGTAAAAGTTGGTGTTGTTGGTTACGGAACAATTGGTCAAAGGTTGGCCGATGGTGTTGCGTTGCAAGAGGATATGGAACTCGTTGGTGTAGCCGATGTGGCTCCAACGTTGCCCGTCCTTGCCTTAAAAGAAAAAGGAATGCCATACGATTTTTATCTTGCAGTACCAGAAAACAAAGAGAAGTTGGAAGAACATGGTATACCAATCTCTGGCACTCTTGATGATTTGATTCAAAAAGTGGACATAATATTGGATGCTACAAATGCCGGTGTTGGCGCCAAGAACAAAGTTTTATACGAAAAGTACGGGAAGAAAGCGATCTTTCAAGGCGGAGAGAAGACCAGCGTGGCAGATGTGTTTTTCCATGGCTATGCCAACTACGAAAAGGGAATTGGTAAGCAATTCCTGAAATTAACTTCATGCAACACGACAGGCCTGATCAGATCAGTTGATTGTTTAGATAGAAAAATAGGCATCGATAATGTAGCAATTACCATTATTCGTCGTGTGGCGGATCCTGGTGATTATCATAGAGGGCTTACAAATGCTCTGAAAGTTGATCCCGTTCCAAATCACCAAGCGGTTGATTTAATGTTGGTTATGCCTCACGTCAAGGCCACTGGTGTTCTTGTACACACTCCTGTTACTCATGGACACATAATTTCAGTGGTGGCAAAGCCAAAGAGGGAAACGACAAAAGAAGAAGTGCTTGAGCTTTTCAGAGCCCATCCAAGGATCAGAGTGGTACGAATTGCAGATGGATTCCTTGGAAATGCCTCCTTATTCAAATATGCTCGAGACCTTGGAAATCCAAGAGGGGATATGTATGAAATAGCGGCGTGGGAAGAAACCGTTACGATCTTTGAAGGGAATATCATTTACGCGATAAACATTCCACAAGAAGCTGTAGTCATTCCTGAAAATATCGATGGCATTAGGGCAGCCATGGAAATGCAAACTGAGAG
>CAYYEU010000062.1:0-5838 GCA_964470975.1 uncultured Mesoaciditoga sp.
GAACCGGCAAGTAATCCTCTGATGAAATACTTTCCAAGGAATATGTAAATTAGCAAAGGTGGAAGTGCTGCCAACAAAGCACCGGCCATTTGGACGTTCCATTCTACAACTTGGCTTCCCGCGAGATTCACTAAGGCAACCGTTATAGGTTGTTTCGTAGGATCGCTCGTTACAGTCACTGCGAAAAGGAATTCATTCCATATGTTGGTGAATTGCCATATGATCACAACGACAAATGCCGGAATGGAAAGTGGCACAAGAATTCTCCAATAAGCCCCGAATATTCCGGTGCCATCTATGTGGGCGGCTTCGATCAACTCATTTGGCACATCCATGTAGTAGTTTCTGAATATCAAAGTCGTTATCGGAAGTCCATAGACGGTATTCGCAAAAATCAAGCCACCTATTGTACCGTACAAGTGTACTTTTTGAAGAAATTGAATGAGAGGAAACAAAATGCTTTGATAAGGTATGAACATACCAAAAAGGATCAAAGTGAAGATCAAATTGTCTCCACGAAATCTCACTTTTGAGAAAATGTACCCATTTATTGAACCTAAGAAGGCGGATATCAGCGTTGCCGGGATCACCAGCATGAAACTGTTTTTCAAATTAGGTCCAAGTTTTTCAAAGGCTCCCTCGAATCCAGTTAAGGAAAAATGCGTCGGGAAATTCCACATTGTTGGGACACTGACATCTTTAAGCGGCTTTAAGGCGGTGGCCAACAAAACGTAAACCGGAGTTAGGTAAAAAAGTGCAGCCACAGTCAGAGCAGCGTATGATACGATCACCGGCCATTTTAATTTCATAATAGAATCATGCCTCCTTTTTCATGGAAGAAACCAGATATGGAATTATGACGGCTGCAACCATGAGAAGCATTATGATCGAAATAGAAGAGCCAAGAGCGTATTTGTTCGATCGGAATGTCAACTCAAACATGTAAACGGCAGGAACGTCTGTCACGTTGTTGGGACCACTTCCAGTCATAGCGTAAATAAGATCGAATATTTTCAAGGATATGTGTCCGAGAATGATCATGGCACTCAACGTTATAGGCTTTAAAAGTGGAAATTTCACTTTCCAAAAAATTTGCCATGGGGTCGCACCATCAACTCTTGCCGCTTCAAGTATCGCATCCGGTATACTTCTCAACCCTGCAAGGTACATCGCCATTGTATATCCGGACAACTGCCAAATGGCCGCTATTGCAACGGGGATAAGTGCTAAGTTAAGAGGGCCTAAATGATTGGTGGTCGTGTACCATCCCCACTCTAAGCTTGAAAGACCGATTTTATGAAGAAGTAAATTTATACCTGCCGGGTCTTTTGGAAAGTTTCCTGGGTTAAATATCCACCCCCATGTTGTGCCCGTGACAACAAATGCCAAAGCCATTGGAAAAAGAAATATGTTTTGAAATATTCTCGAACCTTTCAACCCTCTGTCCAAAAGAAGCGCCAGCAAAACTCCCAATGCCATGGCACCAAACATAAAGAGTATCGTGAAAAATAGAGTATTCCATATATCGGTTTGAAATCGCCAATCCATGAAAATCCGATGGTAATTTCTAAATCCAACGAATTGGTATATTCCTCTCAACAAACTCGAAAAGCTGTTCCAATTGGAAAAAGAGGATCTAACAGTTAAAGATATAAATCCGTAAACGAATATTGCAATTGCCACCACAGATGGCGAAACCACCAAAAATCCCCAAATTTTGTCTTTCCTTTTCATGACAATTCCTCCGAATCAAAAATACCCGCCGATGTGTTACATCGGCGAGTGTAAGAGTTATTTTGTAAGGTATCCTTCATCCTCTGCAGCATTTAAGATGTCTTGCCAAGCCTGTTTCACGTTTTTGGTGGTGACAAATCTATTTACGGCATCGTGAAGAGAAGTGACAAAGGCTTCAGGTGCGGCTGAGCCATGAACTATCGACGGCGTAAGAGCTTTAGTTGCAAAATCTTTCATTGACCATTGCAAATAAACGTCATATTTACTCTTGTTGGCATCAAGTCTTGCAGGAATAGATCCCTTTATCGGGTTGAAAATATCTTGAGCTTCAACAGATGATATCAGCTTTAACCATCTTAAAGCATTTTCTTTGTCTGGTGCTCCTTTTGGAAGACCAAATGTATCGGAAACGACCATAAACGCATTTTGGGTTTCCGGAACGGCGAACCATCCAAAATCAACTCCAGGTTTCCATCCTAAACTCTTCAAATATCCTTCAGCCCAGTCTCCCATAACGTTGGCTAAAGCTTTCCCATCGTAAACCATTCTCGTTGCATCTTGCCAAGCCAGTGCCGAGTGATCTGGATTTATGTATTGAAGTGCTTCTTTGAAGGTTAAAAGAGCTTCTAAAACGGCCGGATCTTTGAAAGAAGTTGTGCCATTCCATAAGCCTTTGTATTTTGCCGGTCCAAGCTTTCCAAGGAGTATGTCCTCGAACAAATGAGTTGCCGTCCATTTGTTCTTGTCACCCAATGCAAGGCCAGTGTAGCCATGAGATTTTGCCAAATATAAATAAGTCATGAATTCATCCCATGTTTTTGGAGGAGTTGTCATCCCAATTTCCTTTGCTATTTTTTTGTTGTAAAACACCACGTTTCCTCTGTGAACGTTCATTGGCACGGAATAAACTTCCCCTTTGTAACTGCAAATGTCCAATATGGCTTTGGGGAATTTATCGTAAGCTCCCCATTCCTTAAGATATTTTGTAATGGGTTCCATCAGCCCTGGAACAACATACGTGTCTATTAATTCCATTCCAGCATGTACTTGGAAAGAATCTGGTGGATTTCCACCAAGCATTCTTGTTTTCAAAACTGCCTTTGCATTTGAACCAGCTCCACCGGCGACAGTAGCGTTTATAACCCGAACATCAGGATAATACTTGTGGAACAAATTGAGTACCGCCTGAAGACCCTGGGCTTCTCCACCAGCCGTCCACCAACTGAAAATTTCCAGTTTGCTTGTAGCTGCAAACGCACTGACAACCATCATCGCGATCAGAACAATTGCCACTAACTTCTTCACTTCAAATCCCCTCCTAAGTATTTTAATTTCACCCTTTACAGGGCGTTAATTGTCTTCTTTGTGGCTAAAACGTTCCCACCAACAATTGGTGCATGAATATTTTTGAATACGGTATCCCTAAAAACAACACCATCAATGGTGTAAGGCATAGCCCTTTCATGAATTTTTTTGTAAATTTTCTCTCCAAAGAGTTCCCAAATAGAATTGTATCCACCACCAAACACCACAATTTCTGGGTTAAAGGTGTTCACAATGTTTAAGATACCAACTGACAAGTAATGAATAAAACCATTCAGAGAAGCCTTGGCAGTGTTGTCTCCATTTTTGTAAAGTTTGATTAAAGCGTCGAATTTGTCAACGTAAGTTTTGCCATTAAGTTTTTTACCGCTTTTTTCGTATTCGTTCACAGGGGCCATAATTGAGGCGTAACCTTCTAAGCACCCATAATTCCCACAATGACATCTGCGTTTGGATCTGGCTTCGACCGATGTGTGGCCTACTTCTGCAGCCGCAAAACCTTTCCCTCTTAAAACCTTATGATTTATCATCACCCCTCCCCCTATTCCTTGGCTTACGTAAAGGAAAAAGGCGTTCTCGGAACTTTG
Source organism: uncultured Mesoaciditoga sp. (assembly GCA_964470975.1). GTDB lineage: Bacteria > Thermotogota > Thermotogae > Mesoaciditogales > Mesoaciditogaceae > WGFY01. The sequence continues at coordinate 3,645 of CAYYEU010000062.1, forward strand.
TACATCTTCTGAAAAAGCGCTTTCTGCAAGAATTGAAAGGTTGGCTTCGTTATCCGCAATAATTTCGTATGGATAATGCAACATCTTCTTAAGTTCTATATTTTCCCAGTTTAGATTTGGAACGTATACGATCTTCGACTCATCTACATTCACTATGCCAGGGAAGGCAAAGACAAGGTAGGTACGTCCAGCAATTAAATTGTATTCCTCTTCCAATTCAGAAATGATTTTCTTTATCCGCTTGAAAAAGTGCTTAGGTTCTTCGGTAGAAAATTCACCAATTTTTTTGGTAAAATTGTCCAGATAGCCAACGGCAACTTCAGTTTTTTCAACGCCCACGTTGAAAATGACACTCAGACAAAATTTCCTTGTCGCCAAAATTTTCGTTGCCCTTCTTCCAACTTGATTCGTCTGCACCCTTCCGGATTCTTCCACAAAATTTCTTGCTTGAAGCGAGCCTACTATTCTGCTGATGGTACTTGGAGTGAGTTTGGTCATTTGAGAAAGCTCAACACGCGTAAGAGGTCCATTCTCAACTATGATTGCCAATATCAATTTTTCGTTCATGATCTTCATGCTTTGGGAATTGATCTTGGTTCTGGGCATCATTGTCCACCTCGTTTATTTTTTCGAAGAAAGAATAAATTATTTTTCTCAAAAATGCAAACCCGATATGTGGCGATTATTGGGCAATTTCGGTTATTACGTCGCATTAGCTCTAAAAAGCTCTCTTTTTCTTGATTTTTCGTTGCAAAGCACCTAAAACAAGAGGCACCCTTAAAGGGAGCCTCTGAAAACTTAATTTTGTTCTGTCATCATTTGTTAGACGTAGTGGGAATTTTCAGTGCTGGCGTAGATTGGGATTGCGTGGCATTACTTGTCACAGTTGCACTTGTGGAAAGTGCATTTTCAATTTGTTTTATCGTTTGAACTAATCCGGGGTATTTCGGATTGACTTTTTTTAGTTGCTCCAAGTACCCAATTTCTTCTTTGTAATTTCCCATTTTCTCGTTCATACTGATCAGCGTAACCAACGCGCCTTCCTTAATGTTCGTGGCATTCGCTGAGTAAGCCAAACTTTCCAAACCGCTCTTTATGTACCCCAAATAAGGTGTCACTTGGGATGAGTATGTCTGGAGCGTTTGCTTGTTGGAAATTATCGGCTCTATAAGCTTGTACTCATTTTGGAAATATTGAAGTGCAACCTTCTTGTTGCTTGGATCTAACTTGTAAAGCTTTGTTACAACCTCCGAAGAATACGGAGCAACTTTGTAAAGTGCTTCCAAAACTTCTTTCGTTTTTTTCGATAAGTCGTCTATCTTTTTTTGATAATCTTCGTAGGCTTTCTTTATATCTTCGTCTGTTCTGTATCCCTGTTTTTTCAACTCTTCTTTTGCTTGGTCGTAATTGAGTACTTTTTGAACGTCCAATTTTTCGTTAAACAATTTAGAGAAAGCGGTGCCCGTGGCTTTGTCCATTTCTTTACTCACATCTTCCAATTTCTTCTGCAAAACCGTTGCTGGAAGTCCCAAATAAGTGGCAGAAAGAGTACCGCTACTGTAATGATAGCTCTCAAGTGCCGCATTCTGAGATGTCAAAGCCTTTTGATACGTTTCAAGCGTTATTTCATACAGTGCAAGTAACCTTGGATCTATCGACGTGTTCACCGTCGCACCTTTTGTTGGATAGACATACGATCCAAGTTCACTTATGAATTCTTGAAGCTTGGCCGTATTCGTTGCTGGTATTGAGTAGAGTGCTTTGACATAGGGCAAGACTTGCCCTTGAATTTGATAAGAGAGCTTTTCTTCTTTCTTGTATTTTTCAAGCCATTTGAAGAATTTCTCGTTTTTAACTTGACTTGATAAATCGTTGTAGACGGTCGTCGCTGATTTCACAGCGTTGAAGTTGTCGAATGTTTCTTTACCTTCAACGTTAATGAGGTGCCAACCGTATTGTGTTTGAATTGGACCAACAATCTCTCCTGGTGTGGCGCCAAAAGCTGCATCACTGAATTGTGAGACCATTTGGTTTTTCGTGAACCACCCAAGTTCTCCACCGTTTGTGGCACTACCGGTATCTTTTGAATACTTCTTCGCTGCTTCTGGAAAGGTGATCTTTTTCAATTTTATAAGGGTTAAGATTTTATCAGCTGTAGCCTGGCTTGATACTAAAATGTGAGACGCTTTGACTT
>CAYYEU010000063.1:0-5776 GCA_964470975.1 uncultured Mesoaciditoga sp.
CGGCTCAGAGTGCACATCTTCTTGAGACAATTGCAAAATACACAACGATTTACCCTGCAGCAATTTTATTCTTTCTCTATGAGGTAGGAGCTTCAATTGCGATAGGCATAGGACTTGGAGTTTTGGGATATTGGCTTATTAGATGGCTTAAATTGGAAAGAGCTCCTGTTATTTATTCTTTATCTCTTGCATTTGGAGGATTTTTCATTGGAGAAGCATCGCAAGCGTCCGGATATCTGGTAGCAACGGTTGTTGGAATAGTTCTTGGAAATCACAAGATATTCTTCAAAAAACACAAAGAACCTGAAGGTGTGCAAAAAGCGTTGAATGCGGAAATGATCTTCAATGGCCACCTTTCCGATCTATCGACAGTATTCATCTTCTTACTTCTTGGCGCGAGTTTGGATCTTAAGATAATAGGTGCAAATCTACTTCTTGGAAGCATAATTGCCGGAGTGGTCGTTTTCCTGGCAAGACCAGCCGCTGTGAGCACACTTTTGCCGCTTAGAAAGTGGTCCTGGGAGGAATACCTTTTCATTTCGCTGGAAGGTCCTCGTGGCGTCGTGCCTGCAGCACTCGCAAGTTTGCCTTTAGCACTTGGAAGATCTTCACATAATGCACAGCTAATTCAATGGGGAGAAACGATCTTAAGCGTTACCGTCATAGTGGTTTTAACAACAGTTATATTGGAAACTCTTTGGGTTGGACCTTTGAAAAGAAAATTACTTTAGTGGTACCTCCAATAATTTGGATCGTCGCCTTTTTTTAAAAAGTCAATCCATTCTTTCCACATCAACGGCGAAGTCGTTTGAGGACGGATTTCAAACAATTGTGTAGTGTAAATGTAAAATTCATGACGTGATTCCACAAGCACAGCTTTTACAGAAAAAAGTGGAACGATGTTTTGACCAATTTTTACTTGTTCCCCGGTTAGCGTGATCGTTGACTCAGCACCGTTTACAAAAGCTTCGTCGGATATTGGGAGATCTTCAAAGCGAGATGGGTAGATGTGATCGTGCATGATTCTAACTTCTTCAACAGTCGGAAAATGCCATTTTCTGTGACAGCGCAAACACCTGAAGCCATTTTTGCTGGATTCTATGCTTCCAATTGTCCCACATTCTGGACATTTCCAAAGGTAAGATTCTATTCCGCGATAATCTTTGTACTTGGCACTGAGTGGAATCGTGTCTTTTAAGACGAAGTTGAGTGCTTTTTGATATTTTTCTGCTTTTGTAACAGGACCAATGACGACTTTTACAGTCCCTTTATGAAAATGCTCTGCCCATCTTGGCCACATCAAGTGTGCTCTTTCTATTCTTACAGGTAAAATCGGGACTTTTAGGGTTTCAAGTAGCCGATCAATGCCGTTTTTAACGTTAAGGGGCCTTCCGTCCCAACTGCGTTCATTTTCAACAAAAATTCCTATAACTCCTCCATTTTTCAAAGTTCTAACCATCTTAAATATAGCCGAAGAATCAACAGTATAACGCTTTATGGGAAACATTCCAACGTTGTCTATAAGCCATTTCATGCGTCCATAATGTCCCCAACTTAACGGTGCTTTTATGTAAACGTTCATGGCATCCATTATGTAAAATGGATCGAAGTAACAATTATGATTTGAAATCATCACGTATGGAGGGTTTGGAATGTTTTCTTTTCCATACGCACGTACCTCATAAAGAAATTTAATCAAAAATTTTCCTATCATGTAAAGAAAAGCGAAGAGAAAGGGCGGATCTTTACTTTTATCGATTTTCCATCTTTTCAAGGGAATAAGAAGTGGCGTTTTCTTTCTGTAAGACCCGTATTGTGGGAATTTTTTTACAAGAGAACGCTCTTCTACAAAAACCAGAAGTAGAATTGAAAGTATTTGAGCTATCCAACCGTATACTGCCAAAGGATTGAAGATCGAATAAAGTCCAAGAGTGTAGACAATGTACCCAAAATACGTAGGGTGTCTGGACATCGAATAAGGGCCACAGGTTACAAGCCTTTGAGGAGACTTTTTCCCAAAAAACGGTAGCCCGCTCCCACTTAAAAGTAAGTAAACCCCTGCAAGAAGAGCCCAAAACATGCCAAATATTACGAGAATTATCCCTCCAATGAAACAAGGTGGTGCTATCGCGAAAATATCAAAAAGCGCAATGGTAACCATGGGGATTCCGAGCCAGTAAAAAAGTGTTTTCAATACGATATCTACCATGAGCAGCATCTCTTAAATGTTCAATTTGGGTGCCAATTCTTTAAAAAAGAAGTACTTTGGTATTTCTGGCTTTTCGAACGAAAATCCTATTCTTTCTTCTACGGCTTGAATATAGCCTTTAGCAGTTTCCCTCCAAGTGTACTTGTTCATCACCCTGTTTGCACCTTTTTGCTTGAATTCTTGATATTTTTGCTTATTTTTCAAGAAAAATTTAAAGCCATTTGCGATCTCTGAAATGTCTTCCGGATTTACCAACACCCCGTATTCTTCTTTTGACTCTTGAAGTATTTCTGAAGGCCCTCCATTTTTTGTCGCTACAACAGGCAAACCGCATGCCATGGCTTCTATTATGGATAGCCCAAATGGTTCATAGAGAGCCGGATTGCAAAAAACGGATCCTTTTTGGGAAGCAATTCTGTAAAGTGACGACAATTCCTTCTGACCATTTATATTCAAAAAGAAGACATGATCGTTTAACTTTTCTTTGTCGATCAGGTTTACCAGCGTTTCAAACACGGATCTCTCGTTTTTTTCAAGAGTTCTGTATTCTTCGTATACATTTTTTATTCCCCTAACTACTATTAAAAAATTTGCGTGTTCTTTCAGCCACTCATCTCGTGCGTAGGACTTTAGAGCTGAAATATGATTTTTTTTCTCATCTATACGACTCGATAAGATTATAAAAGGTAACGCAGATCTCTGAGAATTTGCGTACTTTTCAATGGTTTTGTTTAAATTTTCCTCGACAAGATGATCTTCACTCAAAGCACTTCGATTGAAAATTTTCAAATTCACACCTGGTGGTATAACTTTGAATTTCTCATCATCATCGGTTTTAACCCAATCTTTATACAATTTGTGTGAGTATTGATCGTATCTTTCCATAGAAGTGCTTACCACATTAAATGCCGAGTATTTCATTGCGACTCTTTCAGCATTTATGCGTGTGGAAAAGTTGTATTTCACGTCCATTTCTTCAAGATTCCTCCTTGTGACGTGCAACTTGTCCATCTTTTGAGCACCTAATGAGTGCGCAGTGAAAGAATAAGGAACACCTTTATCACTACAAAACATTGCCCCAGATATACCGCCATCTCCATAGTGAGTGGTAACGAAATTCGGCATTTTTCTTTCTTTTTCGTAAAACTTTTCTACCCCTTTTACGTAATCTCTAAGGTATGGCCAGAGCATTTCTTTTGGCAAGAATTTCTTTCCACCAAAATTTATTCGAACTATTCTAAGATTACTTATTTTTGGGTAGAAATCCAGTTTAGATGAAAACTCTGGCCAGGCTGGGTCTTCCACTCTCCTGGTCAAAATGTCGACATCTATTCCCATTGAAGCCATGGCAATTGCAGTTTCTTTCACGTAAACAAGTTGCCCTCCAAAATCCGGGTGAGATGTCCAATAGCTGTCTTTTGGATCGAAATTACCCTGAGGATTAAAAAAAGCGATTCTCAAATGAATCATCCTTTCAAAAGCAGCATTTTAAAGATATCGATCGATCAAATCTTTCATTGGTGGAAGAGGAGTATCCGAACCTACACTCTCCACTCTAAAAGCTGAAACGACACTTCCAATTTTTGCAGCTTCGAAAATATCTCTTCCTTTCAAAAGAGAATAATACATTCCAGCCCAAAACGCGTCGCCAGCACCAGTTGCATCAACAACCTCTTTCGCAAATGATGGAATTTTTTTTATTTTCGTTCCATCTGAGACCAATGCGCCATCTTTACCAAGTGTTAAGACAACATTCTTAACTCCAAAATCATGAAAGGAACGAATGTACTTTTCCGCTCTCATGCTTCCAAGTAAACACTTTGCGTCGTCAATGGAAGGCTTTAAGAGAAAGACGTCTTTCATTGTTTTTTTTATGAAGGAAATTCCATCTTCTCCATTTTCCCACAAAATATCTCTGTAATTTGGATCAAAGCATATCTTCACGTTCCACTTTTTCGCCAAAGATAAAATTTTTAACATGGTTGTCCTTGAAGGCTCTTTGGAAACAGGCCAACTGCTAAAATGAAGTACGCCGATGCTTTTCACAAGTTCTTCAACATTACTGGGTAAGTTCAAATGGTAATCAGCTCCCCTTAATGGAAGGAAATCTGGCGTCTCTTTAGACTTCGACACCAAGACAAAAGAAGTGTGATTTGTAAGATCAAGTTGTATATTGCTGACATTCACCCCTCTTGATTTCAACTTTTTAACGATAAATCCTCCGAAAGGATCATTCCCAATCTTTGAGAGAAGAATTGGGGCAAATCCCAAGTCAGCAAGATTTATAGCTATATTGGCAGGAGACCCTCCAAAATGTCTTTCAAAGAGTTCCGCTTCTGCTAAATTTTCTACGTACTCTCTCGATATGAGATCTATCACTAACTCGCCTATTATCATAATGCTCAATGTTGTCGCTCCGATTCTTGATGTTTACATTTACTGATGCTCTGTCTATTCCTTATGTCTTCGCTAAAAAAATTTTGCATTCAGCTTTTAAAGCTGATTAAGTATATGATATCATGAAAGTTGTTCAATCATATACATTTCACAATTCATCTCTACCTTATGAGAAACAGGATTTTGAAACTGACGATAAAACACAGCACAAAAGTTTTTAACGCCTTTCACAAGAAAGGGGAGATAGCGTGAAAGAAGCGATCATCGAGGTAAATGATCTAAAAAAATACTATGGAGAGGTAAAAGCCGTTGATGGAATATCGTTTAAAGTTTTGAAGGGAGAAGTTTTCACGCTTCTTGGCCCCAATGGTGCCGGAAAAACCACTACTTTGGAAATACTTGAAGGTCTTAAACCACACAATTCAGGCGAAATTATCATGTTCAAGAGAAAACTTAAAAAAAATGTGCCCTGTGAATTAAGAGAAAGAATTGGAGTGGTGCTCCAAGAGAATAATTTTATCGAGCATCTTACAGTTACCGAAATCTTGAAGACATTTAGAAACTTCTATCCAAATGGTTTAAGCGTGGATAAAATTCTTACGGATATGAGTCTAAGGGAAAAACAAAATTCAAGGGTTGAAAAACTTTCTGGAGGACAACGACAACGTCTTGCAATTGCCGTGGCTCTTGTAGGAGATCCAGAGCTTGTATTCATGGATGAACCGACTACCGGTTTGGATCCACAAGCCAGAAGGAATATATGGGATACGGTTGAGAAACTCAAAAAAGCTGGCAAAACCGTCTTTCTCACCACTCATTACATGGAGGAAGCAGAAACGCTCTCCGATTACATTTACATAATGGATCACGGTAAAATAATTGCAAGAGGGACTTCCCAAAATCTGATAGCATCTTTTGGTGGGGAAAGAATCGTGGAAGCTCACATGAAAATAACAAATGATGACGTTTCTCAGCTCGAAAGTATCTTTGATCCAACCAATATTGAGTTTGAAGACTCTAAGGTGATCGTTAGAACTTCGACCCTCCCTAAAACGATGAAAACACTTTTAGATTGGACAGAATCCCGTTCAATTGAAGTAGAAGATCTTGTTGTTAGACAGTCAAACCTTGAAGATGTCTTTTTAAAGCTCACTGGAAGGAGACTTAGGG
>CAYYEU010000064.1:0-5680 GCA_964470975.1 uncultured Mesoaciditoga sp.
TTTGGATTTTCCCATGACCATTTAGCCTCAAGAGGCTTTTATGAAATCGTAAAGGGGGCATGAAGAAATGAAAAAGGTAACTGTACTGTTAGGGGTAATATTGGTAATGGCTTCTCTCATGAGCATGGCTACGACGATTGTTGAGGAGAGAATAGAAGGGATCAACACCCTTGATTCGGATTGGTGCTACGATACTTCTTCAGGTGAGATTATATGGCAAATCTACGATAACCTCCTTCGTTACAACGGCAAAACGTTCATTCCAAAGCTCTCCACAAACGTTCCCAGTTTGAAGGATGGAACGATACTTGACAACGGAAAGACTTACGTCTTTCATATCAGACCAAATGTCTATTTCCACAACGGAGATATTCTCACTCCAGAAGATGTCGTGTACTCCCTCGAGAGATCCATAATCTTCAGTCGAAGCGGTGGACCGTCGTGGATGCTCGCCGAGCCGATATTTCCCAAAATCAACGGTTCGTACGTTGACACCATCGAACAATGGGCGACAAAACTCGCAGGAGCGAAATCTTACGGTGATCTTTTCATCGAAGGCACACGCACTCCAAAAAGTGACAAGTACAAACAAGCGTTAATTGACGCGTTCGAGTTGGTCTCAAAAGCATTTGAAATCAGGGGAAACGACGTTGTAATACATTTGGCACAAATTTATCCGCCATTTCTTTCAGCTATAGACACAGTTTACGGTGGCGTGATATTCGACAAAAAATGGGCAATAAGTCAAAGTGCATGGGATGGGAAAGCAAATGATTGGTGGGAGTACCACAATCCTACACGTGAAAAAGATCCGCTTTACGCCGTGGCGAATGGCACAGGTCCTTTCACGTTAAACAGATGGTCAAAAGGAAGAGAAATAGTCCTCAAAAGATTCGATAAATATTGGGGAGGGCCTGCTAAAATAGAATACGCCATCATAAAAATAGTAAAAGAATTCACAACCAGAAAACTTGATCTCATGCGTGGAAACGCGGATATAATATACGCGCCATCGCAATATTTAAAGCAACTTGAAAGCATTCCGGGAATTAAAGTTTTAAAAGGTTATCCTTCTTTGCGTATCATATCTTTGTATTTCACACAAAGTATCAGCCCACAGGGGAATCACTTTATAGGTTCTGGGAAATTGGATGGAAATGGGATTCCACCAGATTTCTTTGCAAACAAAGACGTTAGGATGGGATTTGAATATCTCTTCCCACATAAGGCTTACATAGACAGCATTTGGTACGGTCAGGCTATAACTCCAAATGGAGCATTGCCAAGCATAGTGCTTGGATACGATTCTAAAGTCCCACCAGCTTACCACCAAAATTTGGCAAAAGCTACGGAATATTTCAAAAAGGCATACAATGGAGAACTATGGGAGAAAGGATTTAAGTTCACAGTTGTGTACAACACCGGTAACGATCAAAGAAGAGTTGCATGCGAGATGCTGAAAGCGTATGCCAGAAAGATCAACCCAAAATTCAAGATAGTCATAGAAAACGAACTTTGGTCTTCTTTCCTCAACAACATGGTTGCCGAAAAGATGCCAATGTACACGAGTGGATGGGGTGGAGCAGTTGCAGATCCTTATTATTTCGCTCAACCTTTCTACGCTTCTTCTGGGACATTGGGAGCTTTCTTGGGAAAAACGTATGTGGAATGGGCGAAGGCGAACATGGACTCACTCGTTAACGAATCCATGAAGACCTTAGACCCCCAAAAGCGTGCAAATTATTACAGAGATTTGAACGTAAAAGCTTACAACAACGCCCTTTACATTTGGTTAGCTCAACCTCTTATCTTTGAAATTCAAAGAGCGAATATCAAAGGATGGACTTACAACCCCACAAGGCCAGGTGGAGCAGCTGCTGGCATAGATTTCTACGAGCTTTCAAAATAATTCAATCTCAATTGGTGTAAACTGAAGAGGGGGTAACTTTCCCCTCTTTGTTTTAAACGAAATCATTGGTATGGGAGGTTTTGCGAATGAAAGTGCTTGTTACTGGTTTTGAACCATTCGATCGTGAGAAGATCAACCCTTCATACGAAATCGTAAAAGCTTTACCATCGAAAATCGAAAAAGCGGAGATCGTCAAGAAAGAAGTGCCCGTTGTGTATGGGAAATCGATCGAAAGCGTGATCGAAGAAGTGAAAAGGACTTCTCCCAACATCGTGATAATGCTCGGGCAAGCGGGTGGCAGGGCTTCCATAACCGTTGAACGTGTGACGATAAACGTGAACGATTCGAAGACATTAGACAATTCAAAGAAAATCCTAAAAGGCGATCCTGTGGTGAAAGATGGCCCTGTTGGATATTTCTCGACTCTTCCAATTTACGATATAGTCAAAGGATTGCTAAGGATAAAAATCCCCGCCACCATATCGAACACAGCGGGAACTTTCGTGTGCAATTCCCTCTTTTACGGCGTTATGCACGAGATTTCCCAAAAAAAGCTGAACATCATGACCGGTTTCATTCATGTTCCATATTTGCCAGTTCAAACTTTGAAGAGGCCCCATCTTTCAAGCATGTCGTTTGAAGACATGGTAAAAGGGGTCAAAAAGGCTATAATGATAAGCGTTAAAGAGTACCGCTCGAAACACATGTAAAAGAAAGCGGGCGAGTTGAATATGATCGAAGTAGACCTTAACAGCGATTTGGGAGAAGGATTTGGAATCTACAAAACGGGTAACGATGAAGAGATCATGAAAAGTGTTACTTCTGTCAACATCGCGTGTGGATTTCATGCTGGAGACCCTTTGGTCATGGAAAAAAGCGTGTCCTTGGCCATGAAGTACGACGTGGCGATAGGGGCTCATCCTGGTCTTCCAGATCTGATGGGATTTGGTCGCAGGGAGATCAAAATAACCCCTCAAGAAGCGAAAGCCTACGTGATTTACCAAGTGGGGGCACTTATGGCATTCACCAAAGCACATGGTGGAACTTTGCATCACGTCAAACCTCATGGAGCCCTTTACAACATGGCAGCCCGCGATCGTGATTTAGCACTTGCCATAGCCGAAGCGGTGAGAGATGTCGATAAAAACCTCATCTTGGTTGGATTGGCTGGCTCTCAAATTGTCAAAGTGGCAAATGAAGTGGGAATAAAAGCGGCAAATGAAGCTTTTGCAGACAGAGCCTACTTGCCAAATGGGGAGTTAGTTCCAAGAAGCGTTAAAGGAGCCGTTGTCACCGATGTAGGAGAGATATCCAAGCGTGCACTTGAAATGGTGAAAAGCGGAAAGACAAAGGCAATAGATGGAAGTGTGGTTGAAATCAAGGTGGATACGATATGTGTGCATTCGGACACGCCTAAATCCTTGAATATCGTGAAGAAGCTGAGAGAATTCTTTTCTTTGAATGGGATCGAAGTGGAAAAACTGAGTGGGTGAGAAAACGTGATTGAATTCATTCCCTATGGCGACAGAGCGGTGCTTGTGAATTTTGGAAACAGGATAGATTTGAAAATCAACACGTTGGTACACGATTTTGATGCTGTTTTGATGAAAGAAAATATAGAAGGTGTGATTGAAGCTATCCCAGCTTATTCTTCGGTGACGGTTATCTACGATCCGAAAGTCTTGAATTTTAACGTGTTGGTGAAAAGACTAAGAACGCTTTGGAAAAAAGGGAAACGTTTTCGTGTGAATTCTTCAAAAGAATCGATCGAAGTTCCTGTTGTGTACGGAGGCAATTACGGTCCCGACTTGGAATTCGTTGCCAAACACAACGATTTGTCTCTCGAAGAAGTCGTAAAAATACACAGCTCTTGTGAATATATCGTGTACATGGTTGGGTTCACGCCTGGGTTCGCTTATTTGGGTGGGATGTCCTTAAAAATAGCCACTCCAAGGTTGCCTAATCCCAGAATGTCCGTCCCGAAAGGCAGTGTGGGAATTGGTGGAAATCAAACTGGCATTTATCCCGTTGAAAGCCCTGGGGGGTGGAGAATAATAGGAAGGACTCCTCTCAAACTTTTTGACATACAAAAAGAGCCTCCTGTACTTCTAAAACCAGGTGCAAAGGTGAAGTTCATCCCAATTGATGAAGATGAGTACAAAAAAATAGAAGAGGATTTGAAGTGAGAAGAATACTCGTTGAATCGCCTGGGCTTTTTTCCACCATTCAAGACAGAGGACGCCATGGATACCAAAGGTACGGAATTCCTCCCTCTGGGGCAATGGATGAGTTTGCCTTTCAAGTTGCCAACATCTTGGTGGGAAACGAAAGAAACGCGGCCGGCGTAGAAGTTACTTTGGCCGGTTTTAGCGTCAAATTCGACGGAGACTTTGAAATAGCCGTAACCGGTGCCGATCTTGGGGTAACCCTTAACTGGCAGAAGATTGAAAACTGGCGTTCTGTGCACGTTGAGCGTGGAGATGTTTTGAAATTCGAAGAAGTAAAAAAAGGATGCAGGGCGTATTTGTGTGTGAGTGGTGGCATAGACGTCCCTGTGGTTTTTGGCAGTCGCTCAACGTATGCGCGAATGAGTATGGGAGGATATCATGGGAGGAAACTTCAAAGAGGAGATGCGCTTCTCATAGGAGAGTTGTCAGCCTTTCCAACGTCTTCAATGGAAGTTGATTCTTCGATCGTATCATCGGTTTACTCTCCGAGAAAAATTCGAGTGATTCTTGGTCCAGAAAGCAAACGATTTTCGAAGAGAGACGTTGAGCATTTCTTGTCTTCTCCTTATCACGTGACAGCACAAAGCGACAGGATGGGTTACAGGTTAAAAGGGCCTCTGTTGAATTCAAAAAGAAGATCTCACGACATCGTCTCCAACGGAATCGTTACAGGTGCGATTCAAGTACCGTCAAACGGTCACCCTATAATAATGATGGCGGAGCACCAAACCGTTGGAGGGTATGCAAAAATAGCCACCGTTGTTTCTGTAAACATTCCATTGTTGGCCCAGATGAAGCCGGGCGATGAAATCCACTTTGAACCAACAACCCTTGAAAAATCTCAAAAATCGTACAAACGAATGGAAGATATTCTCAAGCTTTTGGAAAATGAGTCAAGAAAAAGACAAAAGGGCAAAGTGTTTTTCGTTGAAATAGGTGAGAAAACGTACAATGTAAAAGTTCGACCTTTAGAGTAGCGCAAAAGAATCGTTCTCAAATTCCTCCACTTGAAATTGACATTGTTATCAACACCAAAGAGAAAACCATGCCTGCTATGCCTAAAACAATGTAAACCCACAGCGTTTTTCTTCCTTCTATGATTTTTTTTCTTTTGTTTTTGTAATTTTTTAAAAGCGAGACGCTCCAAACAGTGAGCACGCCTGATGAAATCAAAGTAACAATGAAGAATACCAAAAGTTCCATCTAATTACCTCGTCATTTAGAAAAGCGCGCCTTCGGCGCGCTTCCAATATTATTGAACCTTATCTTTAAGAGCCTTTCCTGGACGGAATTTAGGAACCTTTCTCGCAGCAATCTTTATCTTTTTACCAGTCTGCGGGTTTCTACCTTCCCTCGCTGCTCTCTCGGAAACCTCGAATGTCCCAAATCCTACAAGCTGGACTTTCTCTCCATTTGCGAGAGATTCGGCAATAGCATCTGCAATGCCTTCGAGGACTTCCTTGATTTCTTTCTTGTGGTATCCGGTGTTTTCAGATACCTGATCCACTAATTCTTTCTTGTTCATAGAGTTTCCCCCTTTCCT
>CAYYEU010000065.1:0-5648 GCA_964470975.1 uncultured Mesoaciditoga sp.
TTAAACTTTTAAAGTTGACGCACATTAAGAGTTTTTTTTAAATATATTGGATTTGTTAGAGCCGTTGGCAATCCATTTTCCCGCGTAATTATCAGCAACGCAAAATCTTCATCCTCTAAGTTCGTGAGTTTTACATCTCCCGAATGACTTTCTCCCATATCTAACGTGTCGTTCTTGGTGATCACAATACATTTCATTCTATCTGAAAGAGATGTACGATATTGTAGGGTTATCATTCTATCATACTCAACTTCTTCCCCTGGACCTTTTCCATTAATATTCAGTGAGATTTTTGGCCCTGCGGAAAGGTACACCATGCCACGTTTTATACCATAAAGGATCTCGGACAATTCGCACCTCCTCGCACGCACAAAAGTTCTCATCCAATTTTGCCCATCATCTGGTCTATGAAGGTCCCGCCCTGCAGTAGCGGTGACGTGCTTCCCCTGGCGTAGCACACGAATCCATTCATGAATCGCTTCAAGTCCAAGGGGCTCTGTACCAGGTTGTCCGGACCACACTTCTCCAAAGTCCAAGTCAAAAGGACCTTCCGGATATTTCCACGCACACCCAACGCATACTGGCGCAGCGGGAAGAAAAGGATGAGCCACTCCAATTAGCCCATGCTGGAGTTTTACTTCTCTTTGAATGGTCGATATTGGCTTTTCGCTCCCGTTCTCATCTTTCCAATCCACAAACCCTCTACATCCCAAAGCTAAAGCATGTCCCTTAAAAGTGTTTAATTCTTCTCCAGGAAATCCAATTGAACCGTTAATCTCTCTTAACTCTCTCCATCCCGTGACGTTGCTATGATCTGTCAAAAAGAAGAAATCGAAACCATGAGATTTCATGTAATCGTTCAACTCGTTCACGCTGAAAATGCCATCACTATGAACTGAATGAGTGTGAAGTTCACCCTCACACCAAGTGTATTTTTCATTTCCGCTGAACTCTATTTCCACAGTGTAGTGCACTTTACTAAAGAGATAATGGTTCTCAAGAGCCAATCTCCATACCCCAGGCAATGGCAAAATTTTCTCTGCTGCGACTGATGCGTTCAATCCAACTACAAAGTCTTTAGTGCCTCTGTCATAACGTCCCATAAAATGTCCTAATGAATCGTACACTAACAGATTCACGTGATTTCCAATTCCTTCAAGTGCCCGTGGGGTGTAATCGAATTTGATCTTCACATCAGAGGCAGTTGTAGGGACTTCGAAAGACTCCCACTTTACCGTTTTTGACTCTTTTGGACAAAGAACTCCCACCAATCTCAGTTTCAATCTCACCCTCCTTTGATCATCTTGACCTTTCACTTTTTCTCAACGATCTTTGGTAAAGTCGTTAGTTTAAAGGTGATTCCGTACTTTTCAAAAGTCACTTCCCCCAAATAGCATGTATTCATGTCATCAAGGGGCTTCGTGCTTACGACGTATTTTCCATCGAGCGTCTTTGCGGGAACACGTGTCCAGTGGGAACTTCTAAAATCGAGCGTCTTGGATTTGGCCATCCAGCCAGTTACTGAAATTGGGAGAGGTTCTGCTGTGATAAACAACGATTCACCCGAATATCCCCACCTGAAATCAACGAGTTTTTCGTTCCTGAAGGAAGACTTGAAAAACGCCAAAATCGTGTTGACAATCGATAATTCATACTCAATCTTGTGTTTTTTGTTTGGAAGATAAAGTGCATAGTTCTTGCCAAGCAAATCATAAAAATAGATCGATCCCGCATCTACAGGCCAAAGCTCATCGTTTGTGCCTTCAACTATTAGTTTTGGCATCTTCAATTTTTCAATGTAGTTGTAGGGATCCAGGATATCCGCAAGTGTTCTACCTTTTTCGGAATTCAGTAAATTTATCGCTTGTGAAAAAGTCAAGTTGACGTCAGAAAGAACACTTCTACCATTTACACCCCAATTTTTTAGTTGATGCTCAAGTTGCTTGAGAAAATTCAAGCTATCGTAAGCCATAGGTACAATCGCGAAGATTCTTGGATCGATTGCCGCTGTGAGATACGTAACCCATCCCAATTTTGATATGCCAAACATGAAAAACTTCTCCACACTTAAATGTTTTGTTCGTAAATACTGCTGTACAGCATTCATGGAAGCAACGACGCTTTTTACCATTGGAAGCAACAATGGCCAATCTTCTTGTGAGGTCTCTACGAATTTTTTAAATGTGTAAAAGATAAGCTGAGTTCCTTTTAAACCAAAGAGAGGTTGATTTGGTTCGTCACATATGAGTATGAAAGGTATACCATTTGCTTGGGCTCTTGCAGCCATTGCAGCGTACAGATCATCTCTTTTTTCTCTAAAACCACTAACCAAGGACATCATAGCCGCGTTTCTGTATTTGATGTGAGCTGGAATCGTGATCATTACCCTGTTGTGCCATGTTACACCTTTCCATTTTAAACCACTTACATCTATGACACTCTCAGAAGAACCGTTGCTTAGCACTCTTTCACCGATCAGGTTCCAAGTCAATGAATTGTTTTTTTCAACGTAATTCTCGAGTGCAGATAATTTTTTCATTTCATCGCTCCTATTGCCATACCCCTCACGAAGTATTTGTTCGCGATTGAAAAGATGATTATCAGCGGAAGCATGAAGAACAATCCCATAACGGCGACTATTCCATATTGATATTCTATGGCAGATCCTCCCATCGTCTTGGCCGCTTCGTAGAAAGCCCTTGGTATCGTTTGCAATCGTTGGGAGTCGATAAGAACCAACACCAACACGCTTTCACTCCACGCTGCTTTGAAAGATAAGATGGATATCACGGCTATCCCAGGTTTGGCTATGGGCATCACTATGGAAAACAGAGTCCTGAGATAAGAGCTGCCGTCCAACCAAGCTGCCTCTTCTATTTCTAAAGGTATGGTGTCAAAGAACTCCTCTATTAACCATATGAAGAAGGGAAGTTGGGCGGCGGTGTAGATCAAAATCAACCCTGTGTAGTTGTTTCGCAAATGCAACGCTCTCATCATGCTGTATATGGGAATCATAGTTGCAGAAGTGGGAATAGCACGAAGAAGCAAAATGGAATATATGATGTAGTATTTGAATTTCGAGTGCCATCTTGACAAAGAATATCCAGCCAAGGAGGCGGTCAAGGTGACCAATATCATGGTTGCAGTTGAAACGAGAACGCTGTTCAACAAGTATATGGAAAAATCGTATTCTCTGAATAACGTCGCAAAATTATCTAAAAGCGTAGAACTTGGTGGCAACGCAATGAAAGGAGTGGCCTTTGGATTGAAAGCGGATAGGAATAACCATAAAGATGGTAACGAAAAGTAGATCAAAATCAAAGCGAATATGATGTATATAACGACTACCTTTGCTTTCATAACATCCCCCTTAAGTTAAATCCTTTTTCAGTATTTTCAAGTAAACAAGGCCAAAAATCAAGTCAATTACCAACAGCACAACCGAAATACTGCTACCAAAACCTATTCTGAAATTTCTAAAAGCCGTTTGATAAGCGTACAAGCTGAGAGTAGTCGTAGCCATACCTGGTCCACCACTTGTTATGGTCATGATCAAGAGGAACCCACTAAAAGTGGACATGGTAATGCTGATGAGATCTATCACGGCTATTTTTTTAATGAGGGGCAGGGTTATGTATCTGATCGACTTCCAATAAGAAGCTCCATCAATCCTCGCCGCTTCGTATAGTTCTTTAGAAATGGTTTTCAACGCAGAATTGAAAATCATCACGCTAAATGCCGTTCCTTGACAGATGTTGGCTACCACAACGGCTAACATTGGGTAATTACCTAACCAATTGATCTTTTGAAGTCCAAGCATTTCGAGGATAACGTTTAAGGTACCATAATAGTAGTTGTACATGGCACCCCATTCAAAACCGGAAACGAGGGCAGGAGTTAGCCATGCCAAAACGACAATACCATAAACTACATTTCCTCCCTTGATGCCTTTTCTTTCGGTGTACTCCAAAAGCAAAGCCAATCCCAAACCTAACAGAAATTGCCCCACTATTGCGCTACCGATGACGTACCATATGGAATTGATCAGCGAGGTGAGAAAAGCGCTGTCGCGAAAAAGTCTGAGATAGTTTTGAAAACCGACGAATTGAAGATGGCGAGCGGCCTTACCAACCAACGCCATGTTAGTGAAACTAACGTAAACGCCCCATATAGCAGGTACCACGAAAAATAAAAGTATCAAAATAGCCGCTGGCATAATTCCCAAAAGAAGGTAATAAGATCGCTTCATGCTAACACTTCCTTCTATTGGCACTTGGTTAGAAACAAAGAGGCAAGGCAAAATAGCTCCTTGCCTCTTCATCAACTTGTTTCTATTTCAAAATTTCCACGTTGGCCGCACCTAAATCTGCTTTTACATCGTTGATATAATCTCTCATGGCTTCTTCTATCGTTTTTCTGCCACTTGCCACGGCACCTGTCAGCAGCTTTATTCTGTAGTCTATTTTGCTGAGCTCTGGTTGAAGAGGAGGATATTTTGCGTATTTCAAAGCTTCCGTCGAGTCCACAAGATATTTTTGCGATTGGAAAGACGGTAAACTGGCCGAATCCATTCGCGCAACCGGATGAGCCTCTTCCAAGTTGATCTTAGCCACTATTTCTTTGGTGTTAAATCTCTTGATGAATTCCCACGCAAGATCTGGATGTTTTGACTGAGCGTTTATGTACCACACCGTTCCGCTTCCACCTATCGTGAAAAAAGGCTTACCGTTTTCGGAAGGCATCATGGCATATCCAATGGTCTCCTGCGTTCTCTTAAGTCCCAGGTTCTGAACGAATCCTCCATAAACCCAGCCACCTTCGTAGAGGATTCCCAAACCGTTTTCCGCGATCTTTCGACGCATGGTCGTCCATGGCTTCGGAAGGGTCATTACCTCTTGTGGGACCAGCTTGTACGTTAGGAAAACTTGGCGATAGTACTCCAAAGCCTTACGGTACGCTGGACTGTCAATTATCCATTTGTGTGTTTTGGAGTCGTAAAACTTTCCGCCAGCACCGTAGAATAAAGGAAGAAAACCTTGACCCATCGTTCCACCCGATCCGGCAACACCTGCGTAAAGAACGTAAGGGATCTTGTCCGGGGCCCTTTCTTTGATGATTATCGCCGCGTTTATTATGTCATTCCAACTTTGAGGCTGCCAAGGAACCGGCAAACCAACAGATCTGAATATGTTCTTGTTGTAGTACAGCCACCTCATATCAAGACCGTATGGAATGGCATACACGTGTCCTTCGTATGTAACTCCATCCCTCACACTTGGAGGGTACTGCGACCAATCAGGCCAATTTTTAACGTACTTATCTAAGGGTGTTATGTAACCTGCGTCTGCAAATTCGGCTATGTTACTGTAACCCGAAAAGTGAATCACATCTGGGCCCTCATTGGAAGCTAAAGCCAACAACAACTTAGTTTTAAAATCTCCTGGGGGCATCCTGAACCTTTTCACTTCCAAATTCACGTTGGGAAAATCTTTTCTAAATGCTTCTGCGGCTTGAGCTATGTACTTTGGCTTTATGCCGGCCTCGTCTGGATACCATACCCTTAGAGTTAACTTTGAGGAAGCGATTGCCATAGCACTTATCCCCACTATCATCACTGCTATGACAACTATTAACCCTACATCTTTCCA
>CAYYEU010000066.1:0-5499 GCA_964470975.1 uncultured Mesoaciditoga sp.
CCTGTGATTTTGTCCAAAATTTCTTCTTTAGACATGAGATACTTATCTTGAAGTGGAAGCTGTAATGTAAAGCCAAGAGCGTGCATGCCGCGAGGGACTATAGATATTTTGTGAACCGGATCTGCGTTTGGAAGGACTGCTCCAACTATTGCGTGGCCTATCTCATGATATGCAACCACTTTACGCTCTTCTTCACTTACAACTTTTGATTTTCTTTCGGGACCGGCTATAACTCTGTCTATTGCCTCTTCAAAATCTTCAAATTCTATTTGTTTCTTTTTTCTCTGTGCAGCTAACAGAGCGGCTTCGTTAACAAGATTCTCGAGATCTGCCCCAACAAAACCAGGGGTTCTGCGTGCCAATATCTTTGGATCAACTTTGTTGTCTACTGGTTTTCCGCGCATATGTACACGCAATATCGCCTCTCTGCCATTTATGTCAGGCGGATCAACGAGGATCTTCTTGTCGAATCTCCCGGGTCTCAGCAATGCACTGTCAAGAATATCAGGCCTGTTCGTAGCAGCCATAACGATTACGGCTGTGTTCTGATCAAAGCCATCCATTTCCACCAACAATTGATTCAGAGTTTGCTCTCTTTCATCATGGCCACCACCAAGTCCTGCGCCTCTTTGACGACCAACCGCGTCGATTTCGTCAATGAACACTATCGACGGTGAGTTTTGCTTCGCTTGGGTGAAGAGATCTCTCACCCTTGCTGCGCCGACTCCTACGAACAATTCAACAAAATCAGAACCACTTATGTGATAAAAAGGAACGTCTGCTTCTCCAGCAACTGCACGTGCGAGCAATGTTTTACCTGTACCAGGAGGGCCAACAAGGAGTACTCCCCTCGGCATTCTTGCCCCGAGAGTGTTAAAAGATTGGGGATTTTTAAGAAAGTCAACAACAGACTTTAATTCTTCCTTTGACTCTTCAACACCGGCGACGTCCTTAAAAGTCACTTTCTTGGTGTTGGAATTGTAAATCCTTGCAGGGCTTTTTGTAAACGTAAAGGCCTGAGAGCCACCACCACCCCCCATACGTTTCATAAGGAACCACCAAAGCAAGAAAAAAAGTGCCAATGGTATCAAAGTGCCAAGAACGTTTACCCAGAGGGATGTATCACCAGCTGGAACCGATTTTACGTTTATTCCTTTGGAATACATTTCCTGCACAAAATTGCTACTGGTAAGCAACCACGGAGCATAAAGTTGATATTCCCCATTGGATGTTATAACTTGTGTATTTCCATTACCATTTATGATAACTTCTCTTATAGGCGTTGGTTTTTCGTTAACCATTGTCCAAAACTTGGTAAAATCAATTTGAACAACTGGTGTAGGGACGGTCCACATGGATCTTACCAAGAAAAAAATCAATATCAGTATTACCATATAGAGTGTAATCGATTTCCAATTTGGACCGATTGGTTTGTAATTTTTAAGCATGTTTTAAGAAATTACCTCCTTTCCGAATGAGCACCAATACTTTACGGGTCTTACTCGTTACTTTAAATTCATCTGATATGGCTACGCCAACTATCCATAAAACTCTACCTTCCGCTTGAGAAACGACTGGGAATTGCGTTCTTAATAAAATTGGCACCTTCCGATCCTTTAAAATCGAAAGCACCTTCTTATGATCATGCATTCCAAGCGGAATTATTCTTTCACCTGATTTGGAGGTCCTGAGAAAAAGCGGAAATTTCACTTTATCTGCATCCAGAACCACACTTTTCTTACCATCACCTAAGTATCCATCGTAATCCTTAACAAATGCGCTTATTTCCATTTGAAGCTTTTCTACCTTAACTTTTGATGGAACGTCAAGTTTCATTGCGCCCCATCTAAGAGGTTGTGGCTTTGAACCGATTGAAAGGTTCTTACGTGATTTTAAGGCGTAAACACCTTTTCCTAAGTTCAATTCTCCCTCGCCTTTTTTTTCAATCAACTTAATCACTGATTTGATTTTAACACTGGATATTTCGATGTTAAAACGCCTGAAAATTTCTTTGACCACTTCAGATAAAAGTAAATTATCCTCGCCAACAAGATCTTTCAAGCAAAAGCTCAAATTTCCATTCTCATCAAAAAAAGATCTTTCGAATATCTTCTGTACACTGTTATGAACAAATCTCTGGTATTCTCTGAGTATTTGAGTGACTTTTGAGATATTTCCTTCTATGTTATGGCAAAATTCATTTTTTATCGTTGGAATCAAGAGATGTCTTACTTTATTCCTAACGTAACGCATATCATCGTTTGTTTTGTCCTCAAAAAAGCTCAGTCTTTTTATTGTAACATATTCTCGAATGGTTTTCTCATCAAAGGGCAAAAAAGGTTTTATATACTTGCCACTTATTGGACTCATGCCAACCAATCCACCTACACCACTTCCCCTGAAAAGCCTTATAAAGAAATTCTCCGTTAAGTCGGAAAGATGGTGAGCCGTGGCTATCTTGTCAGCTTTAAACTTTTCAAATGCGTCTTCGAAGAAATCGTACCTGACTATGCGCGCTGCTTCTTCAAGTGAAAGCCCTTTGTTCTTTTCTTTGTATTTTAGTACGTCTCTTGACTCAAACCAGCATTTCATATTCAAGTCTCTCGCAATTTTGCAAACCGCTGGCCCTTCTTTTATCGCCTCTGGTCGTAACATATGATTCAAATGTACCACCACAAATTCTGCCTTTAATTCGGAGTTAATGGAATTCAAGGCGTACATCATTGCAATCGAATCAGCACCACCAGAAACACCTAAGAGGATCTTTTCTCCCGAGGTAATGAGCCTTTCTTCTTTTATGAATTTCAGAAGTTTGTACTCAAATTCATTGAATTTCATGTCAGTCTCCAGACACCAAAAATAAACCCAGAGCAACACTCTGGGTTTTGGAGCCAGCGAAGGGACTCGAACCCCCGACCTACTCATTACGAATGAGTTGCTCTACCAACTGAGCTACGCTGGCGTCGGGCTTAACTACCGAATTATACTACATGACAAGAATTCAGTCAAGATTCAGCCACCCAATTTTTAAAAATTGCTTTTATTTCAAGACTTGAATTGCGTATACCTCGTAAATGCCTTTGTACTTAACTGCTATCCCGATAACTTTTACCACGTCACCGCTTTCTGGAGCATTTCCCTTTGGGAGATAAACGTAGACTTCTCCAGAACTGTCTTTTATATAAAAGCTATTTTTCTTTGGATTAGAAACTTTTCCCTTTACCTCGACAAGAAGTTCGGGATACTTCGAAATTTCGAATGTTTTAATTGAAACTGGTAGAGGAGGATTTGAGTGTTCCATTATCTTCAACTCAGACAGCTCTATCTCAAAAGAACCATTGTAAGATGTAAAACTTCCCATTACTTCGACGAGATCACCCACTTTTATTTTTCCATGCTCACCATATATTCTCATACCGTATCCATTTGAGTATATGTAAGCGTTGGATGAACTGACGACCGCGGATACAACGCCGGTGGATGTGATGCTTTGAGCATAATACAGTTGCGTATTCTTTCTGAGTTCTGCCAAAGGTGGATTTTTCTTTATTTTCCCTTTTTCCAAAACGGACACGTAAGAATTCGCACTGTAGAAATTAGTCGGAGCTATCTCGTATTTCCCGTTTTTGTTGACGACGATGCCTTCAACGTAAACATTTGTTCCAGAAGGTATAGTTGGTAATTTCTCAAGAGAAAGCAGTTTAACATTTTTCTTCTCGTTAGAAATGTACATGCCATCACTTGAGAAGTGCACTTCACCTTTAAGCAAAACGGTAAGCCCACAATATTTGAAAAGATCGTCAAAAGCAGGTTGAAATGGAAGCGAAAGCAAATTTGTTGAAATGATCTGTGGAGGCACGATCGCCGATATTTCCAGCTGCCCTTTGTACGTTTCAACAGAGCCGATTACTCTGACGGTTTGCCCAACCGTAAGTTTTGGAGAACTGTTTGCCACATGACCCAGCCATAATTCCAACCCTCCTATTTCGTTTCCACGGGCGTAAGACATAAAAACAGTTTGTCCAAAAACCGCTTCAATTGTTCCCACCGTTTTTACAAGTTTTCCCATGTATTTGTAAGGGTTGGAGACAATCTGAGGTAAAAACGCCGTTTGAGAAGTTGGAAGCTTTGGAGGTAAAGTAAAAGCTGTTTTCCACAAAGAATCAAAGCGGGAGGAGGCTTGTAAGATTAATTTTCTATTTGCCAGTATTGCACCTACTTCTCTGTTCTTGTACATTGAAGTGTAAGAAACGTTTTCGGATCCGATAAAGAGGTAGTTATCATCTGAAATGATCATCTTCGCATGAATAAACGGTTCTTTGACAAGGCCAACTTCGACACCGGCAATGGCTAAAGAACTTAAAGTGTACTGACCCGAAGCGTTTTTAACGCTTGATTTTGGCTCCACGATTTGGACCTTGGTCCCTCTTTTTGCTGCGGCTTTTATCGCATCAAACACGTTTCCCTCCGGTACTTCTTCCTCAGCGATCTTCAGCGTTTTTTTGGCACTCTTTATCAACCACAATATATCATTCTCGCTGTTTGGACTCAACACCAAAAATTCTCTTGGAACAGATCCTGCGCGAATGTTGTTCCAATCAGCGTTGAAAACAGTTACCAATGCTTTGATCAATTGTGGATCTTTTGTCAAGACATTTGCTTCGAAGTTCTGGGATACTCCGCTGTAAGTCAGGTTCGACGTGCCGAATATTGCAGTCGAGTCATCCGAGATGACGAATTTTGCGTGATCGTATGTAAAACGTGTTGGTGCCCATTTAACAACCACTCCCATGGATTTCAAATTTTCATAAGCGTATTTCGCTTGAGCTTCCATGTTGTAAGGATGTTGTGTGAGAATGACTTGAACGTTGACACCCCGTTTGGTGGCTTTTCCCAACGCCTCGAATATATCTTTTGCCGTCATAACGTAAACTTCAACTTTTAAGTTCTTTTGTGCAGAGTTTATAACGTTCAAAAAGGGCGTTACACCAGCATCCGGTTCAAAGAAGATTGTGGTAAAAGTGGCAGTGCTTTGAACAATTGGCTGTGCGAATATCAAAACGCTTGTTAAAACACTTAATAAACCGATCATAAATAAAATTTTTTTCACAGAAATCACCCCCATCAAATTGGACTTCCAGTAGAAAATCATTATAGCGCAATGGAAACAAAATCTCAATCTTTGCCCACTTGACATATTGTAAATTGTCTGGTATCATATTTGGTGTTGCCGAGGTGGCGGAATTGGCAGACGCAACGGACTTAAAATCCGTTGAGGGTATTCCCTCGTGTCGGTTCGAGTCCGATCCTCGGCACCAATAAAACTCGGTGCGGGGTGGAGCAGTCTGGTAGCTCGTTGGGCTCATAACCCAAAGGTCGATGGTTCAAATCCATCCCCCGCTACCAGATTTTTTTGTGTTACGGCGGCGTAGCTCAGTTGGCTAGAGCATACGGTTCATACCCGTAGTGTCCTGGGTTCGACTCCCAGCGCCGCCACCA
>CAYYEU010000067.1:0-1369 GCA_964470975.1 uncultured Mesoaciditoga sp.
GTTTCCACTTTAAATTTTAAAACACAGTTGTTGGAATTCCATATCCGTTGGCTTCGTCTACAAAAATGTCACTATCAGATGCTCCAAATTCTCCACTTATGGATATTGTATGTTGATTCGTCAAAACGGAACCAATTACGTCTACCGTGGCACCCGTTGAAGTTCTTGTGACCTCAAGGTAGTACTGTCCGGATGGGGCATTGTTTGGGAGAGAATATGACAAAGATGTACCACTTATGGTAGTAGAATCGTATACTCCATATGTCCCGTGAACTAAATACAGAGTATAAGTGCCAGAGGTGTTAAAAGCGAGATTAACACTCATCGTACTGGAGAAGGTAAAAGTTTTGGTTGCAAGCGCGGTGGTAACATTTACTGAGGCATTGGACGCTTCTTCCTCTTCTTGACGCCAATTCCATGCATTTGGATTTAGAAAATTCGGACCACCTACATAGACCTCGTAATCACCACTGTTTATGGAAAGGAATTTAGCTACACCATAATCATCAGTTTGAGCGTAGTAATCTCTCCCATTTGCGCTATGGAGCGTGACACTTACAGCAGGTATTCCGTCTCCATCTCTTTTGGCATTTACAGATACGTCAAGCATTCCCGAAGTTTCCGGAGGAGCGGAAATGGCGACGCTCTTCCCGACATTGATCCGTCCGTATCCACTTGCTCTATCAAAACCTACGGGTGCCAAATCATCAGCTCCCAATTCGATCAGCCTTTCTATTTGGTATGGTGTGTAATTTGGATGCAGCTGAAATAAGATCGCTGCGATGGCAGAAACATACGGAGTCGCCATAGAAGTACCGTTCCAGTAATCGTATGGCTGTCCATTTATTCCTTCAATTGGGCCGGATGCGCGAGGTATACAAGAGAGAACGTTAACTCCAGGAGCTGCCACCGCAACGTGGGGGCCGCGAGTTGAAAAATCGGCTATCCCATCGCGGGCGTTAGAAGCCGCAACCGCTATAACTCCAGGATAAGCTGCAGGATATTCAACCAAATCTTCAGATTCATTACCCATTGCGGCAACAAAAACGGAGTTGTGTGCCAACGTGTAATCTATGGCGTCTTTAAGGAGTTGGGAGTAATCTATGCCACCCCAACTGTTTGAAAGCACTTTTGCTCCGTGATCCACTGCCCAAACTATACCTTTTGCAACGTAATCATCGCCTACATAGTGGTATCCGCGGGCAGAACTATCGGCTCTGAATATGAGAATGGGCATTATTTTGGCGTTATAAGCCAATCCTCTCACACCCAAATTGTTTTTGGCGGCTGCAATTATGCCAGAAACGTGTGTTCCATGATCATCATTAGGATTTGAATTGTCCTGGTAGTTGGTGTTTGGCGCTATTTG
>CAYYEU010000067.1:1469-5483 GCA_964470975.1 uncultured Mesoaciditoga sp.
GGATCTATCAAATGCCTGTTGAAAACTGGTTCTGCATATCTTATTCCCTTTATGTCGGATTTCGCTAATTTTAGCAAGGCATCTTTAACACTCATTCCATTGAGATCAAAGGAAACTGCTTTAAGCTTTGGAATGTTAACGGCAACATCGGCATTCAAAAGATCAGATACTTTTTTTACAATCGAATATTCTTCATACCCAACAATTACTCTTCCTTCGATGTAATCCGCATTTGCCAATTTTTCAATTGAATATATTTGATGGGTTGGATTTTTATTCTGGTTGAACGGTGCCATCTGACACGATGATAAGAGAAGCGCTACCATCAATATCGCTATCGGAATCAATATTTTCTTCATATTTCACCTACCCCCTTCATTGCGCTCCGGTAGTAAAACGATTTGAAGCTGCGGGATCTACGCCAATTGGGTACAAGAAAGGCCACCAATCCGCTGCTATAGAAAAGGCCGTTTGATCGTCATTGTATGCCACTGCAAATATAAGATCCCATTGATATGTTTTGTTAGGCTCAAGCTTAGAAGAAGGATAAATATAGCCCATGTGGATATTGTACCAGCCGTATGCATCTGTGAAATTCATGGATACCGGCCCACCCGTAGTGTCTAAAATTTCGTAAAAATTATTTGTAAGATCCAAGGGGCAAAAACTTTCGTTTCCACCATTTACATCATCGCTTAACATCGGGAGATAATCATACGTTATGGTTGAATCACCAGTCAGAGTATTTGCGGGTTTCCAGCTAAAAGTAGGAGCGCGTGAAACGCTTGTAGCACTGTCTGCTGGGGTAAGCAAAGTTACACTCCATCTTCCGAGTGGCATTGTGTGAGCGATGGTGGACGAAGTGCTTTCTACACTTTCTGCGTACTCAGATGTCACCTTGTACCATACTTCTTTCCCAGGGGCAAGTTCGGCACTTTTATCTCTGTATAAATTTGCATCGGCTCCCTGAACAAATTGCAGTTTTTTAAAAGACGAACCATCAAATGACCTGTAAACGTTGTATCCAAGAGGTTCGTCAGTTGTGGTGGTAGCAGAACTGTCTGCCCATTTGGTCCATTCAATTTCTACCCACAGATTGGCATCTTTAGGGGCGGCTTTTGGCGTGTATTTTGCAAGATGGGTATGTGAAAACAGACCATGTATAGAAGGCTTATTTTTTGGATCCGGTTCAACGTAAAATTCCGCCTCTCTGTTTGTAGTGTAAGCAGTTGCCTTCACTTTTTCTGGAGTGTAGGTGCTAACAGTAGATGGCGAGGATGTTGGTTCTATATCAAGATACACGATCTTGTCTACTCTGTTGTTGTTGTGATCGTAAATCACAAAGTTCAAGGCTGTTTCGCCTTTGAATCCGCTTATTGATATGCTTCCTGAAGCGATTGAGACATTTGAGAAATAATCCCTTTTCCCCGTCATGTATCCAGCTCCAGGGATCTTTCCAAGAGCAGCGTATATGATGTTTACGTCATTGATCGAATCAACTTTAACAGAGTAATTGAAATCATCTTTTACCACATCACCTGGATTTATCGTTGTCCCTGTTGAAGTTGTTAAAGATGCATTTACCGTTGGCAGTGTTTGTGTAGTCGGATCAGGATTCAATGAGGCTTTCATTTGAACTATTTCTATTTTGTTCTCAGCATTTTGACGTATTTTTAGTCCCTTGACAGCACTTAAAGCATATCCGGTTTTTTCGAGATACACGTCAACAGTTTTACCGATGGGCACCTGAAGGTTTATCATGCCATTGCTATCTGTTTCTCCACTAGCCAAAGTTAACGAACCCTCTTTTACGTCTACATGTGAATTGGACACACTTCCACCCGCATTTGCATCTACAACAAAAATCTGCAGTTTGGTTGTTTGAGATGGCAACAAGAAGCAGCCCGAAAGAAGCAGTGCTATAACGGACATTCCCACTAATAAGATTGCTAATTTCTTCATTATTCTATCTCCTCCCTCATTTTTAGATTCTCTTCCTTTTAAATTAAAGCTTTTTTATCCACCTCCCATGTAAAATGTAGTTACCACGCAATGGAGAGATTTTTTTGCCCTCTTAATTGAGAAACAATGCTTGTTCTAAGTGAATTACTCCGCCTTACAAAAAGGCGGAGTCTTCTTTGAATTCTATTGATGAATGTTAGGCTCGAAATTACGTTAGAATTAATAAATCAAAGATCATGAGTTTCTGTATTAAAAATATTAACACTAAATTATATAATTTTTCAACCTTAATGTCAATAACCACTTTGTTGGTTAAGAAAAAGCGTCATGAGAATTTCCTTAAGTTAAATTTTCTCGGAAAACTCTCAACGTAAAACTTCGTACAAAAGTTGTGCATATATTCTTGCAGCCATCAAAAGATCGTCAAGAGAAACGTGTTCATTTGGCTGATGTTCGGTGGCCTCTCTTCCTGGGAAAAGTGGTCCAAATGCAGCGGCATTAGGGATGGCACGGGCGTAAGTGCCGCCTCCTATGGCGATCAAGTAAGCTTTTTGCTTTGTCACGTCTTCGTATACTCTTGAAAGTAATTTCACGAGCTCGCTATCTGGAGAAACGTAAAGCGGGCCTTGATGATGCTGCCTTTCAACGTCTATTCCGTGCAGTGCTTCTTTGATCTGGGATTCTATCATGTCTACGTTAAAAAAGATAGGATAGCGTATGTTTATAACAATTTCGATTTTTTCCCTGTCAACTTTCATTGTACCAAGATTTACGGTGAGCTTTCCGGACGTATCATCACTTCCCGATATTCCTAAAGAACTTCCGTCAGTTTCGTATCCTATTTTTTCTCTTACCGTGTGTATCTTTTTCGCAAGGTCTTCATTGTCTAATTCTAAATTGTCCAACAACTCAAGAAGCGCCGATATAGCATTCACGCCTTCTTCTGGCTTTGCACCATGGGACGATTTCCCAAAGGCTTTTAGCGTCAATTCATTGCCCTTCAAATTCGATTCAATACGTGCACCATTTTGTGGTTTGAATTTTTTAACGTACTCAACGACATCGTTGTTGTTAGTGTTGAGAACAACTTTTGCGCGCGATGCCACCATATTAGATGCTTCTCCGCCTTCGAGAGATACCAGAGTTAAGTTTCCATTCGAAGATCCATTTTTTAGTGGAGTCGATATCTTAAAATTAACGATTCCTTTTTCGGCGTTTATGATCGGAAAATCCGCATCAGGTGTAACACCCCAACTTGGCATTTCTTCATGCTTGAAATAATATTTCAAACCTTCCCAGCCTGTTTCTTCGTTTGTTCCGAATATAACCCTTACCCTGTTATTTTTGGGTTCAACTCCCATTTTCTTTACAGCTATTAAAGCGAAAAGCGCGGCAATTGTGGGACCTTTATCATCTATTGCGCCTCTTCCCCAAAGCTGTCCGTCTTTTATGACTCCTTCATAAGGTCCTACAGACCAACCTTGCCCTTCTGGGACAACGTCTAAATGTCCCAAAACACCGAACAACTTTCCACTTTCTCCAAATTCCACATGTCCCGCGTAGTTATCAACGTTTTTGGTTTTGAAACCGTACTTTCCCCCAATGTTTAAGGCATATTCTAAGGCCTTCTTCACTTCAACCCCAAAAGGCGCGCCATTTTCCGGTACACCCTGTACACTTTTGAAACGTATGATCTCACTCGCACTTTTGAACATCTCATCTTTTAGAGAAATTACCGTTTGATCCAGTTCTTTGATCATCATATAGCCCTCCATTCTCAAATGTTCGATACCTTTTTACATTCTACCACGCTTTGATTTGAAGAATCAGAGCAAAAAGTTGTGATCTTTTTTTAAGTTTTGTGATATAATCCATCCTCGATAACCTTAATTGGGAGGTAGTTCGATTGGACAGAGAATTTAGAAATGAAATTGAAGAGTTCGCGTCTTTGGTAAAAGATCACGAAATTTTAGATTATTCTTCTCCAGAAGTCATTTGGGACGATGATAGTGGTTACATTATCGAGAATGAATCGAAAGTGCTTGAAGATTT
>CAYYEU010000068.1:0-5456 GCA_964470975.1 uncultured Mesoaciditoga sp.
CCTCCTCTAATGTATCGTACAATTCAAACAACTTGTCGATGTTCGTCATTTTCATGACTCTTTTTATCTGTTCGGATGCGCCTACCACGCTTAAAGCCCCACCGTTAAATCTTGCATCTTTTTGTAACGCTATTAAGGTTCCCAAGCCAGAACTGTCCACGTAACTCACTTTCGTAAGATCGACCACCAGATTTGGGTATTCAGATGATATTCTGTTTCTCACTTCGCCTTTAAGAGATGAGGAATTCTCAACATCGAGTTCCCCTTCCAAAGAAATTACCAAGCATCTTCCCTCAGTGTGCATTTCCATTTTCAAAAGGATCACCCCAATTCAAATTGACGATTTTCTTCCTAACGAATAGTGTAAAAACGATTTCAACCGTAAAAGGTACAATCAAAAACAGGAAAAAGGATATCAATCCAGAGAATTTCCATATCTTGCCGTTGGTGAAGAAGTACAACGTCGGAGCACCAACACAAGCTGCTCCAACGAACCCCACCAGTGTAGAAATAAGGCTCCCAGTAACATTCAAAGGCTTTCTTGTCCCTCCGGCCGGATTTGGCCACTTTGTAACTGCATACACTCCAAAAAAAGATGATATCACAAATATCGGAAAAGATAAACTGATCATGAGTAGTGCAAATTCAAAGCCGCCGAAAAAAATAGAAAGAATCGAAAAAGTCAAAGTCATAACAGATATGTACATTCCACTTACAACCACGACTTTTGCCCAAAGGGGAGTACGTTCTTTCAAAGGAAGTGTTTTCAAAATCCATGTCGCTTTTATGTCAATAGAAGTAAGGGAGGCCATTGAGAGCACCACGTATATTGAAGACATGAAAATGCTCGTGAATTCCCCCATGATCGCGCTATTTGAGCGGGAAGGATTTGGCAAAATGATAAGAAGGGGGAAAAACACTGGATAAAGTATCATGAACAAGATCGACGGCTCTCTTCTGAACATCTTGAACTCTTTGATAAGCAAAGCTTCAAAAGCACCGTGCGAGTGGTATTTTCTCACTTTGATAGTTTTAGATGAGCTTTTTACGTTGGAAAAACCAGAGAGCAAGCTTTTTGTGGAAAGCAAGTATGAAAGTGCAAAAATGGTGAGTGACGCTCCTATCAAAACTACCGTGAAAATTGGGCTTCCCTTGATCGACTCCAAAAACCACGTTGAAGGCCAAAGAGGGAAATTCACTCTTGAAACGTAAGCACTTAAAGCGGCTTGCATGTTTTGGGCTTCGAAATTTGGCATGGTGGTAACGTTCATCATGAAATACGCCAGCGTCAAAGTTGCTATGCTTGAAAAGAACATGAATCTGCGCGTTCCGCTTTTTGAAACGAATTTTGAAAATATCATTGAAAGAAAACCGGCAATCCCGGCAGAAAACAAAACGTAAAACGTGTACATAACGAAAGAGAAAAGAATCGAATACCATGGCATTCCTACAACATTTGCATAAGCTAAAAGAAGTGGTATAAAGAAAAAAGCCGGGAAAGTACCTTCTATGAGTGTTTCTATGACTTTTGAGTAAAAAATAGCCGATTGTGAAATTGGTAAGGTCAGCAAGTACCCCACGTCGTTGCTCATAAAGACATTCAAAATAACAGCCGGTGTGTCTATTAACAAAACTAACGCAAGAATGCCAAGAAGTGATATTTCCAAGAAGAGATCTGCAAGCGTCAGAGTGCCAATGAAAAATTGCGAGTACTTCACAAGAGTGTCTCTCATCAAAAAATATCCGGGAAGTCCGAAAGAAGCGACTACCACGCCAAGTAAAAGTATATAAAGCCAGATGGGCATGGAACGATTTCCTCGCCTTTGTGGTACGTTCATCCACATTAGCAATCTGTATTTTAAAAGAATAGCGAGATCTTTAAAAAAAAGACTCATAAATTATCCACTATCTCCTTTATTTCATCCTCCCCCGTGAGGTTAAGAAATATATCTTCGAGAGATTCCTTCCCAGAACGACTCCTTAATTCCTCCAAAGTCCCTTCGGCTATGAGTTCCCCTTTGTTTATTATCCCAATCCTGTCACACATTTTTTCGGCGATTTCCAAAACGTGAGTTGTCATGAAAACAGCAGAACCTTCGTTGGCATATTTTCTCAAAAGCATCTTCAGTATCTTGGCACTCTTTGCATCCAATCCAACAGTTGGCTCGTCAAGAAAGAGCACTTTTGGTTTTCTCATAAGAACGGATATCAACATGAGCTTTTGTTTCATGCCATGAGAGTAATCGCCTATGAATTTGTTGAGGAAGTTCACGTCAAATGCGTCGGATAACTCTTCCACACGTTGATTTAGCTTTTCGTTTTCCATGGAGAAAACCGAGCCTATGAATTCAAGGAATTCTTGCCCTGTCAAATTTTCGTACATATTCGGTTCATCTGGTACCACACCGATTATGGATTTGACATCGATTGGTTTTTTAAAGACATCCATACCACGGATTTCAGCACTTCCAGATGTTGGCTCAAGAACACCAGTCAACATGCGCAAGGTTGTCGTCTTTCCAGCACCGTTCGGCCCAAGAAAACCGTATATCTCACCTTCGCAGACGTGAAATCTTACCGACTTCACAGCCTCTACTTTACCAAAAAATTTTCCGAGTCCCTTTGCAATTACAAGCTTTTCCACGTGTTACCCCCATCTTTCTGAGCCTCATTTCAATATTTGTAATACACTAACGTACTCTTAAATGAGTACATCGTGAAGTTTCAAGACAAAGTGAATTTTCCAGATTGATCGTATCTAACGCTTCCATCTATTTCAAGCATTGTGAGTTTGACGTTTAAATCCTCTGCCACAATGCCCGTAATCTGATGGATTTCTTCCACACTTTTTGGCCCGTCTCTCAGGCAAGCAACAACAGGATCTATTGACTTTTCGGATTTATCCACGATCTTCAAATACCCAAATTCATCAAGGACATCGTCTGCCGATGTTACGCACTTTGCGCCTTGTTTGATAAGATTGTTCGTTCCTTCGCTGGTTTTTGAAAACATCTCACCAGGTACCGCGAAAACCTCACGTCCTTCCTCTAAAGCAAGCCGTGCGGTTATCAGCGAACCACTTCTCTGAGCCGCTTCCACGACAACAACACCCATTGAAAGGCCCACTATTATCCTGTTGCGTTTCGGGAATGTCCATTTTTGGGGCCGGGCACCAAACGGTAGCTCGCTTACCAGACAACCGTGTTCCTTCACTTCTTCGAATAACCTTGCATTTGCACGTGGGTAAATCACATCTATGCCATTTCCTAAAACGGCGATGGTTTCACCTTTCCTGACTGCTGCAGCATGGGCTGCAGAATCTATGCCATATGCCAATCCACTTACAACAACAACTCCACTTCTTACCAAATCCGTAGAAATTCTTGTTGCCGCCATCTTTCCATAAGATGTGGCCTTCCTTGATCCAACAATGGCAATACAAAAATTGTTCAACACATCTGTGCGTTTACCTGTGATGTACAGAATCTTTGGAGGATCGTGTATCTCCATAAGAGCCTTGGGGTACATTTCATCTCCGTAAGGAACAAGATCAACACCGAGCTTTCGAGCCCTTTCTATCTCGTTGTCTACTTTTTTAGCTGATGGATCGTCTAAAATATCAAAAAGCGCTTCTTCTACCTTCATCTACCAAAATACCTGTCCAATCTTTTAAAATCGATTGAATAAACCAAGGGTCGTCCATGGGGGCAAGACCAAACTTCAAGTCGATCAAGATCGTTGACGAGTTGACTTATCTCTTCATCAGATATTCTTTCTCCGCTTTTTACGGCAGCTTTGCACGCGAGTGTTGCCAAAAATTCGTCACGTGGATCTTGTGCAAATGATAACCTGAAGGATTCCAAAGTCGACAAGAAAATTTCTTTCCAATCGACGGCCTTTTTGAATTGAGGAATTCCAATAAGCTCGCTTTCATTCCATTCAAATCCGAACTCTTTCAACTCTCTTT
The DNA here is from genome assembly GCA_964470975.1 of uncultured Mesoaciditoga sp. GTDB lineage: Bacteria > Thermotogota > Thermotogae > Mesoaciditogales > Mesoaciditogaceae > WGFY01. Next base: position 3,968 of record CAYYEU010000068.1, read on the forward strand.
CATGCTCTTTTAGATTCTCTTTTTGAATTTCATCAAGTTCGAGTTTTATAGGGATGGTAAGGCTTTGAGAAGTTTTAAACGACATCAATTTGAATTTGTCGTACAGGATCCTTTCGTGTGCCGCGTGCATGTCTATCAAATACAAAGCATTTTTCCCTTCACACGCTATATATCTCCCATGTAATACACCCAAAATTTTTGCTTTTGATAGCTTTTCTCTTTCCACTGACTGATCGTTTCTTGAAATTTCCATCTCCACGTCAAAATTTTGTGCTGAAGAGTTGGAAGGATTCCATTTCTTAGAAGGCATGTTTGCACCAGAATTTTGAATGTTCTTATTGGCGTTCTTGCCAGCAAAGCTTCCAGAAGAGAAATTTTTCTCGATCTGTTGTGTGTTTTCAGAAACTCTTGGCGAAAAATCTTCTGTCGGAATTTGAAAAACAGAAGGAGAAGCCAAAGCCTTCTTGACGGCTCCCATCACCATAGTGAATATCTTCGATCGATCGCTGAACTTCACTTCCAATTTTTGCGGGTGAACGTTCACATCTACCAATTGTGGTGGAACATCCACAAAAATTATTGCCATTGGAAATTCGCCTTTCTTCAAGTGCTCAGCGTATCCTGTTTCTATGGCCTTCATCAAGAGACCACTTCTTACATATCTGCCGTTTACGAAAATGATCTCGTTTACTCGATTTTTTCTTCCAACGTAAGGAGTGCTGATGTATCCGTGTACTCTTACACCGCCAAATGTAGAATCTACGGCAATAAGTTCGTAATCTCCAAAGACTTTCTTTATTCTTTCTTCAAGAAGGGTATCGACTTTTATGTTGTATATCTCCTGACCATCGTGTATGTACACAAATCCGACTTTTTCAGAAAGAATGAATTTTTGAGCTATTTCCGTTACCATTCTTGTTTCCACCGAAACGGAGCTGAGAAATTTTCTTCTTGCAGGGACGTTGAAAAAAAGGTCAAAGACACTTACCCTCGTTCCTTTACCCTTTGCGACGGTCACTACCTTGCCAACATTACCGCCTATCACCTCTATTGATGAACCAATTTCGCCCGTGGTTGAACTTTCAACCTTCATTTTTGAAACTGCACCTATAGACGCCAACGCCTCTCCTCTAAATCCAAAAGAGTTTATCTCAAAGAGATCCTCATATTTCTTTATTTTTGAAGTGGTATGCGATAGAACCGCCACACTCAAATCTTCCGAAGAAATTCCTCTGCCATCATCTTCAACGATGATCTTCGATTTCCCCCCTGAGTCCACGGATATTTTAATGTTTTTTGCGCCAGCATCTAAACTGTTTTCTACCAATTCTTTTATCACCGACGAAGGATGATCCACAACTTCTCCAGCGGCAATTCGACGTACAAGTTCTTCAGGAAGCTTAATTATCGGCATTTTTTCTCACTTCCATGATGTGGAAAAGCATCACGGCCACACTGACCGAAACGTTAAGTGAATCCATCTTCCTGG
>CAYYEU010000069.1:0-5437 GCA_964470975.1 uncultured Mesoaciditoga sp.
AGTTATGAGTAAAAGAAGAGTTGTTGTTACTGGAATGGGAGTGGTAGCTCCAAGTGGAATTGGAAAGGATTCGTTTTGGGATGGTTTGATGTCTTCAAAAAGCTTTGTATCTCGTATAAGTTCTTTTGACACAAGTGGATTCAGAACACAAATAGCAGCCGAAATCAAAGAGTTCAATCCCAAAAAATACATGGATCCAAAAAGTGCTAGACGTTACGACAGGTACACACAACTGGGTGTAGCGGCAGCCAATGAAGCAATTGAGGATGCGAATTTAAACGATTATCTGCTCGAAAAAGCTGGCGTTGTGGTGGCTTCAGGTGTTGGAGGAATAACCTCTCTTGAAAGAGAAATAAGAGTTCTAAACTCCAAAGGTCCTTCAAGAGTCAGTCCTTTTTTAGTTCCAATGATGATCGCAGACACTCTTTCTGGAACAATTGCTACGATGCATGGTGCAAAAGGTCCGAATTTTGCAACTGTGAGTGCTTGTGCCTCGTCTGCCCATGCCATGGTAGTTGCGTGCAATCTCATAAAAAATGAAGGGGTAGATGTGATCATAACCGGTGGTGCTGAGGCTCCCATTTCTCCTATAGCCGTGGCTGCATTTGGAAATATGAAAGCACTTTCTGCTAGAAATGATGAACCCGAAAGAGCTTCGCGTCCTTTTGATACAGGGCGTGACGGTTTTGTCATGGGAGAGGGATCCGGAATTCTTGTTTTCGAATCTCTTGAATCAGCTTTGAAACGGGGTGCTAAAATATATGCCGAAGTTAAGGGGTATGGAATGAGTGCGGATGCCTATCACATGGTTCAGCCAGATCCAGAGGGCAGAGGAGCGGCGAGTGCTATGAAGCATGCTTTAGATTCTTCGGAGCTTTCCCTTGAAGACATAGACTACGTAAACACACACGGTACCTCTACACCAGTTGGAGATGTGGCGGAAATACGGGCAATTAAAAAGGTTTTTGGCGAAAGGGCCAAGAAACTTTTCGTAAACTCCAATAAATCACAATTAGGGCATCTTCTTGGAGCATCAGGCGCAGTTGAGTTTATAGCTTCGATTCTCAGCCTGAAGAATTCCACTATTTTGCCAACAGTTAATCTTGAAAACCAGGAACCGGAAATAGATTTGAACTGCGTTGCCAACAAACCCTTGAAAGCAGAAATCAGAAACTTCGTTTCCAATTCTTTTGGATTTGGTGGCCATAACGCATCACTTATAGCTGGGAGGCTTGAAGATTGATCATCACCGATGATTCTGTTGATATCGATGAAGTAGAAAAATTACCTCTCTACGTTGAATGGAGGAAAAGAAGAGTGAGAGTTTCTTCTATAAAAAGGAGCTCTTACTTCTTTTCGGCAAAACGAACTTTTGTTGAGCTTCCCTATTACAAAGAAATAGATGAAAAAATAACGAGCTTGGTCTTGAAGAGTGGAGAAATAAACGTCATTTTGCCTTCTTGGCCAGTGAATTTTTTAAAACGCACAGTCACACTTGTATCTTCAATTCTTGATGGAATAAACGTAGGAGATGAGAAAATAGACAACGTAGCACTTTCGTACGCCCTTAGATCGAAGAAACCATTTGAAACAATTCGAAATTTTTCTCGTTCAAGCATGACATACCTTCTTTTTTCAGATATGTCCGTGCTCAGAAAAAACGGGGTTGTTTACAATGAAAAGTCCAGAAATGTGATGACTAAAAGCATTAATTTGGTGAGATTTAACTACGGTAAGGTGCAAATAAAAAGTAGTTGGAGTATTAAAGGAGCTGTTTCCCTTATGATGAAGGAGATAACTTCTAAGAGGCGTTTTATGATTGCCATACGGCATAGTGGCAAAAGTCGATTGGCGAACATGATCGCAACGAACCTTGTTTCAGAGCTTAATTGTAAAGTTTCTCTTGGGTGGATGAATCCAGTTGCTGCGTCGCAATATGGCCATGGAACTGTGACCGTCACCGTGATGCCGGAGGTGTGATATGGACGAGATCATGAAGATACTGCCACATAGATATCCGTTTTTGATGGTTGATGGTGTGATATCGAAATCCGAAAAAAAGGTCATGGCCTTCAAAAATGTTAGTCACAACGAGCCTCAATTTCAAGGGCATTTTCCTGGCAATCCTATAATGCCTGGAGTTTTAATACTTGAGGGAATGGCACAAAGTGCGGGATTGATAGCACTTCAACCTGGGAAAGTTCCTCTTTTCATTGGTGCTGATAAAGTAAGATTTAAAAAACCGGTGAAGCCTGGAGATAGGATAATATACGAAGTGGAGATCGTTGGAGAGCGTTTTTCAATGATCACGGTAAATGCGAAAGCAAGAGTTGACAACGAAGTGTGTGCAACCGCAACCTTGATACTTGGAATGAAGGACGAGGCATAATGCTATCCCAAATTGCAGGTATAGGTGGATATCTCCCACCACGGGTTGTGAAGAACTCTGAAATTGAGAGGGAATCCAAATTAGATGAAGACTGGATTTTCACGAGAACTGGAATATTGAACAGGCACATTGCAGACGAAAGCGCGACCGAGATGGGCGTTAAGGCTTTGAAAGATGCGCTTTCTAAATCAACTCTCTCTAAAGAGGACATTGAATACGTCTTTGTTGTGACCAATTCGGCGGACACACTGATACCTGGCATGGCGGGAAGAATTCAAGGAGCAATTGGACATGAGATTGGTGGCGTGGATATTCAAGCTGGCTGTTCAGGATTCCTTCAAGCCATGGAAATTGCCGATTCGATGATCAAAGCTGGTAGCTTTTCCACAATTGCCGTAATCGGGACAGAGAAGCTCTCAAAAATAGTCGATTGGAAAGAGCCCTCAGTTGCTGCCCTTTTCGGAGATGGCGCTGGAGCGGTTGTTATGACTGCCAGTGATAAACCTGGTCTTATAGCATCTTATTCCAGAATTCAAAAGAGCGGCTGGGAAACGCTGATTCAAGAACGAGGCAGCTTTTTGGAAATGGATGGTAAAGCAGTTTTCAGATTTGCCGTGAGCGCCGTATCAGAAGGTATAACAGAGGTGTTAAAGCGCTCTAAAATGAACATAGAAGATATAGATCTTGTGGTACCTCATCAGTCAAACGCTCGTATAATTTCAAGGGTATCGAAAGAAATGGGAATACCCATCGATAAGTTTCAAATATCTATAGAGGATCACGCTAACACGGCAGCAGCATCGGTGGCGTTGGCACTAAGAGATGCTGTTGAATCTGGCAAAATAGGACCTTCAAGTACTGTTCTCACTGTCGCATATGGTGCAGGGTTAGCAATAGCGTCCAATGTTTTTAGACTTTAAGGAGGTAGTGCAGTGTTTTCACGCGTGTGTGAAGTTTTAGGAATGGAATATCCCATAATCCAAGGTGGTATGGCGTGGGTTTCAACTGCAAAGCTCGCGGCTGCTGTTTCGAAAGCAGGAGGGCTTGGCGTTATAGCTTCTGGTGGAAGAGAAGCAGAATGGCTTAGAGGAGAGATACGCAAGGCCAAAAAGATCACTTCCAAACCAATAGGTGTAAACATAATGCTACTTTCAAAAAATGTGGATGAAGTGGTGAAAGTCACCCTTGAGGAAGGGGCAAATGTCGTAATATTCGGTGCCGGCAATCCGTCAAAATACATAGGAGCCTTCAAAGAAAAAGGGGTAAAAATCGTATCTGTAGTGGCATCAGAAGTGTTTGCTAAAAGAATGGAATCTTATGGAGTGGATTTGGTCGTAGCGGAGGGAACAGAAGCCGGTGGTCATGTGGGAACAGTTTCCACAATGGCATTGGTTCCGGCCGTCGTTAACTCCGTATCGATTCCCGTTGTTGCAGCAGGCGGAATCGCAACCGGGAAACAAATTGCAGCTGCTTTTGTAATGGGGGCAGAAGGTGTGCAACTTGGCACAAGATTTATAGCCACTGAAGAGTGTGAGGTTCATCCAAACTACAAAAACAAGGTTTTGAAAGCATCAACTCGTGATGCCGTTATCACTGGTCGCATCACAGGTCACCCGGTTAGAATTTTGAGAAACCCGTTGGCCCATGAATTGATCAAAATAGACGAAAAATGTGGAACACAAGAAGATATCGATCGTATTGCCACAGGCAGTTTAAGGGCGGCTGCAATTGAAGGAGACTTAAAATACGGCTCATTCATGTGCGGTCAATCTGCAGCGCTTGTTAACGATATCCTGCCAGTTGAAGAATTGATAAAAAAATTGTGGAAAGAAACTGTTGAAGCTATGGATGATTTAAAAGTAAAGAACATGGAGGTGGAATGATGAAAATCGCTTTGATTTTTCCGGGACAAGGCTCACAAAAATTGAACATGATGAAAGACTACTACGAAGAATTTCAAACCGCACGTAACGTTATGGAGAGAGCGTGCGATGCGTTGAATTTCGATTTAAAATCGTTGATTTTCGGAGACAACGAAATGGAGCTCACCAAGACTTACAACGCTCAACCCGCTCTTTTAACCACATCGACAATGGTTTTTGAAGTTTTGAGATCAAAAGGGATCGAATTTTCTGCCGTTGCCGGTCATAGTTTGGGAGAATATTCTGCGTTGGTAGCAGCTGGAGTGCTATCTTTCGAAGACGCACTGAGAGCTGTCAGACTTCGTGGAACTCTCATGGAAAGTGCAATCCCAAGTGGTGCTGGATCTATGATGGCAATTATTGGAATTCCATTTGAAGAGGTTGAAGAAATCGTTGGCAAAATGGATGGCGTGTACATAGCAAATTACAACTCTGAAAAGCAAGTGGTGATAAGTGGAGAGATCACGTCGCTTTTGAGCTCAGAAGAAACTTTTAAAGAGGCTGGAGCCAGAAGAGTCGTACGTCTCAACGTTTCTGGGCCTTTTCATTCTCCACTCATGGCACCTGCAAAAGAAAAATTCTCTGAGTTCCTCAACGAGCTTGAATTCAAGACATCGAGAGTACCGGTCGTGTTGAACGTGACAGGAAAGGCTGCAAAAAATTCAGATGAGATAAAGGATAGGCTCATCGGGCAGCTTACCTCACCGGTGAGATGGGTTAAATCAATATGGACAATGGAAGAAATGGGGATCACCGACTACGTGGAGGTTGGATCCGGTAAGGTGTTGAGTGGGCTCGTGCGAAGAACCACAAAAGCGGCGGTCCATTTGACAGATACAGTTGAAGAGATGGAGAAAACATTAGAAGGAGTGATGAAAAATGCCAGAATTGCAGAATTCTGAAATACTTGAAGAGGTAAAAGGCGCTCTCGCGGAACATCTTGGCGCAGATGTGGCAGAGATAAAAGAAGATACAAAGCTCGTCGATGATCTTGGTGCGGATTCTCTCGATCTTGTCGAATTGACCATGGACTTGGAAGAAAAGTTTGATTTGAAGATCCCAGATGAAGATGTTTCCAAACTCGTTGACGTTAAAAGTATTGTTGATTACATAGCATTCCACAAAT
>CAYYEU010000070.1:0-5312 GCA_964470975.1 uncultured Mesoaciditoga sp.
GTATGGGTTAACGTCTGAATCGTTTTTGACAAAGACTTTATCTTTCATTGCTTGTGATTTTTCAAAGGCCTAATTTCCAATAAATTAAAATCGTTACTTTCGCGCACGTCAGGAGTTTTGAACTTCGCTTAAATCCTATTCAAAGAAATTCCCTGTCACCTTTAAAGAGGCAGGGAATTTTTCGTCACATTAAAGTTATTTGATCGTTTTCTGGTAAATTTTTAAATGCCCCCAGATCTCTTAATATCTTGAGGTGCGTTTTGTTTATAAGTGTTCTGTTTTTCAGATCCTCTATCGATTTGAAAGGTTTTATGCTTCTTTCTGCCTCTATCGAAGTGGCAACTTTTTCACCAAGACCTGGCACTTTATTAAGAGGAACGCGGAGACAGTTGCCCTCTATTGTAAAACGATTTGCGCTGGATTTAAAAATATCAACGTTTTTGAACGAAAAACCTCTAAGCATCATTTCCCGGCAAACTTCCAAAACGCTTCCTTTCGCTTTTTCTTTCACGTTTGATGCGCCCTCTTCGGCAAGGCGTCGCAATTCCAGATTGATCCATTCCAAACCACCTTTTACGATCTTTATGTCGAATTCCTCTCCTTTAATCGTTAAATGAGTTGCATAAAATGCAAGTGGATGGTGTACTTTGAAATACGCTATTCTAAAGGCCATGCTTACATATGCGACTGCATGGGCTTTCGGGAAAAGGTACTTTATCTTCTTACATGAGTCTATGTACCAGTTCGGAATTTTTTTCTCTTTCATAAGTCTTAGGTCTTCTTCGTTGAGAGATTTTCCCTTCCGAACTTTTTCCATTATTGCAAATGATGTAGAAGGATCGGCGCCTTTATCTATAAGGTAATTCATTATATCGTCACGACAGGCTATGACTTCTTCCAATGTAGCTTTTTGGGATTTTATAACGTTTTGGGCGTTATTTGCCCAAACATCCGTGCCATGGGAAAGCCCAGAGATTCTCACAAGATCCCCAAAGGATTTTGGCTTCGTCTCAACCAGCATTTGGCGCACAAATCTTGTGCCGAATTCAGGGATCCCGTACGTTCCCACTTCGCTTCCTATTTCCTTTTTGTTTAAGCCTAAAGGTTTTGTTGATGAAAATATCTTGATAGTTGCTTTATCGTTCATTGGTATGTTCATTGGATCTACTCCAGTCAAATCTTTGAGCATTCTGATGGTTGTGGGATCGTCATGACCGAGTATATCGAGCTTTACCAACGTATCATGTATGGAATGGTAATCAAAATGGGTAGTTGTGATGTTGCTTTTCGAGTCGTTTGCAGGCCTTTGAATGGGAGTGAATTTGTGAACATCCATCTCTTTGGGGACGATCATCAAACCACCTGGATGCTGACCTGTCGTGCGTTTGACACCCGTAAGTCTTGAGGCGTAATATTCGATTTCAGCTTTGTTTAGAATCTCTCCGGTTTTTTCTATGTACCCCTTTACAAAACCGTATGCCGTGCGTTCTGCTATCGTGGAAATGGTGCCAGCTCGAAAAACATGCCTCTTTCCAAAGAAATTTTCTATGAATTTGTGGGCTTTCGATTGATAATCACCTGAGAAATTGAGATCTATATCAGGCACTTTATCACCGTGAAAGCCCATGAATGTTTCAAAGGGTATATTTTGACCATCAAAACTCATCTCTCCACCGCATTTCGGACACTTCTTTGGCGGAAGATCGTAGCCTGACTCTACCGAATTGTCAAACTCAAAATGGTGGCATTTTGGGCAGTAATAATGTGGCGGAAGTGGGTTGACTTCTGTGATACCAAGCATTGTGGCTACCAATGATGAACCAACAGATCCTCTTGAACCAACAACGTACCCATCAGATTTCGATTTTTCTACTAACTTTTTTGCTATAAGGTAGAGGACGGCATATCCATGATCTATTATTGAATGAAGTTCTCTTTCAAGTCTCTCTGCCACGGCTTGTGGGAGAGGATCTCCATATCTTCTTGTTGCCTCTTCATAAGTATCTTTTCGAATAATGTTTTCGGCATTCTCGATTTTTGGAGGGTGAAGTTCGGAATCTACTATTTTCACGTCTTCTATTTCGTCTGCAATTTTGTTGGTGTTGTCTATAACAACTTCTTTACATACCTCTTCCGAGTTCTCACCAAATATTTCCTTAGCCGCTTCCATCATCTCCGTTGTGGTTCTTAAATAGAGTCCACTTTGGGAGTTGAAGTTCTTGTAATCCTGAGCAGCTTGTAAAATGGCTCTAACTTTGGCGTCTTCTGGATTTAAGAAATGAACATCGCCTGTCATGACAACCGGAATAGAAAGAGCTTCGCCAAGAGAGTGAATTTTTAAATAGAACCTTTTCAGCAAATCCTTGGTAATTTCTCTTGAATTATCGTTGCTTATAACGTCTAAAGGCATAATTTCGAGAAAATCATAGAAGGATGCGAGTTGTACAAGCTCGTCTTCACTTGCCCCACCAAAATAATTTTCGGCCAATTCTCCAGCGGCACAGGCCGATCCTATGAGAAGGCCCTTTCTTCTCTTTTTAAGCAACGATTTCGGAATTCTTGGTTTTCCTTTGAAATACTCCAAATGTGATTTACTTACAAGTCTATAAAGGTTCTCAAGACCCTTACGATCTTTTACAAGAATTGTCATGTGATATGGATATAAAGACTTCACATCAACGTTTTTTGAAAGTTCGTTCAGTTTTTCCATCGTATGGATTCCTTTTGAATTTGCCATATCTACGAGTTTCAAGAAAACTTCAGCTGTTATCATGGTATCGTCTAAAGCACGATGATGATTGAAATCTCCAAGTTTAAGAGCTTTCACGACTCTTGCCAGTCCATATCCTGAAAGTTTGAGAAGTGATTTTGAAAACTGTAAGGTATCTATGTATGGAAGGTTCACGTCTATTTCCATTTTTTTAGCGCTTTCTCTTAAAAAGCGATAATCGAAGTCGGCGTTATGAGCTACCAATATGGAACTATCAAGGAAGTCTATGAACTTCGGAAGGATTTCATCTATGTCAGGAGCACTTTCAAGTTCTTCTGAGGAGATGCCTGTTATCTCAAAAGATTTTTCTGAAACTTTACCTTTTGGCTTAACAAGAGAGTGAAATTTGGCTTTTATCTTCATATTTTCTACTTTGACGGCCCCAATTTCTATGATCTCGTCACTTATCGCGTTTAAACCAGTCGTCTCAAAGTCCAAAACCACAAAAGTCTGATCCTTGACTTCTCCAGTTAATTCCCCATTTCTTAATATTTCGCCCATATCGTTAACCACGTACGCTTCCATTCCATAAATGGGCTTGATGCCACTTTTCTTGCTAAGCTTTTCGAAAGCTGGAAAGGATTGAATGACACCGTGATCTGTAACGGCGATAGCCTTATGCCCCCATCTCTTTAAAGTTTCAAAAAGTTCCTCAACATTGACAAGGCCGTCCATAGAAGACATCGGTGTGTGTAGATGAAGTTCAACTCGTTTTATTTTGGCATTATCCTTCCTGAATTTTGGAGTCCATTCTTCGATGGAGTTGACCATCACGGTTTTTTCGTGCGTGAACTTGTCTTCACTGACTTTTCCTGATACTAGGGCATACTTGGGCATGGATTTTGAGAAATCAATTGCTAAATTTCTGAAGGCTTTACAAGAGATGGCGGATGTTGAGTCAACTACAGAAAAAGATAAAATCGGATTTTTTCCGTTTTTAAAATCCAAGCCAAATACTTTTCCTGCTATCCAAACCTTATTCCCGATTTCAATGGATTCTATCGGAAAAATGGATATGTTTTTTGAAGAAAAACGTTTTGTCCTTCTTTGTTTTTTCTGCTGATGAATTGAATTTACAGGTGGGAAAACGGCTTTTGGAAGGGTCTCTGCAGAGTTTTCTATAGAAGGTTTGTTGCTACAAAAAACCTCAACACTCATACCTGGAAAGAATTCCGAAACGAGTTCATCTATGGCATGTTTAGAACCGTTTACGCTTATCCTGTCTTTAACAAAGCCATTTGAGACGAATATTTTAACACTTTCTGAATCTACTTCCACATCGTCTAACACACCGTCTAACAATTTCACCTTTTCAAGAAGTGATTTTTTGAATGAAGAAATTTTATCTTCGACATTTGAAGTGCAAATTTTCACAGGCATTTTCATGTAAACAGAAAGTACTTCTTCGATCTTCTCACTTCCACTTGCCTTATTTGCAAAAAGCTCGATTACATCATCTTTTACCACTACACTTGTGAATTTGGGCAACGACGCATTAACACTTGAAATCACCGGAATTTCTGTAAGATCTACATCTGTAAGTATTTTATATCTCATAGGAAACACCTTCCATTTTTACATTTAATTACAAAAAAAGAGGTAATTAGACTAATATTTGATGAGCATGACACAATGCGATGGCCAAGGCATCTGCGGCATCGTCAGGTCGGGGAATGTCGTTCATGTTTAACATCACCCTTACCATTTCTTGAACCTGCCTTTTAGTTGCCTTCCCGTAGCCTGTAACAGAAAGTTTAACTTCCATGGGTGTGTATTCGTAGATTTTAACGCCAAACTTTTCAAGAGCCAAGAGCATAACTCCCCTTGCTTCTCCGACTGAAATTGCGGTTGTCACATTTCTAAAAAAATACAATTCCTCCACGGCCGACTCGTCTGGCATGTACTCAGTAAGAATTTGAGAAAGAACATCATATATTTTTTCAATTCTTTTTGGAATGGAATCTTTTGCGGAAGTACGTATCGCACCGTATTTTACAAGCGATTCAGACTTCCCCTGTATGTCCACAACTCCATAGCCCACTATCCCAAAACCAGGATCCAAACCTATTATTCTTTTTTTACTTGGCATAACTTGATTATACTCGTGAGATTTTTAGACTGTCTCACACTATCATGAAGACTTTAGAACTTGGAGAATGTAAATTCCATTAATCTTTTTTCAGATCATCAAAACGATTCAAAATATGCGTTCTAAATAGAGCTCAAAGTAATGGGGAAAAATCCAATTTAAAATTAACGTGTAAAATCCAAGAAGGCCCCAAAGGGCCTTCTTGGATTTGTGTACAGCATAACCAACTTACCATGATTCATACAGTTGTGGACTTTCCTTGTTCACGCGACTGCAAAGATCTAAGTTATAGTAAAATCCATAGGTTGAATTGAGCCCCAACGCACCCCAGTGAGCTTGATAGAGAAGGGCCGATGTGGTTGGTATTTTGTAATAGCTGGCGTAACTCCTTACCGCGGTCCATTTTGCAGAGCTTTCAAGAATGGACTTTGCCCTTTCAAAAATCGAACTTGT
>CAYYEU010000071.1:0-5298 GCA_964470975.1 uncultured Mesoaciditoga sp.
TGGCCATCCATATCTGTGATGCTTTTGTTCCCATGGATACGGCAGTTTGACTGACGGAAGCTTGGATCAGATTTTCTATGCCAAGATCGTTTAGTAGAAAGGAAAATACGTCTACTTTTTTCAAAGAGGCATAATTTTGAGAATTGTTTTTAAAAGTGGCCACCAATTCGACGTTCTTGGGCACAAAATTCAGAATACCTTGTGCGAAAGCAAGAGCAGAAAAAAGAACAATTAACACGCTAAAATACACTTTTTTCATAGTGAAACCTCCCTTTCAATTTTGTTGAGATTTTAAAGCAGAAAGACTTCGAACGTGTCCGACCTCTTCGCGTACGATCTTCGATAAGATCTCTTTGGGTTTTTTCCCTCGCACGAGATCGTACAATTCCTCGTATAAGATGACGGTTTCTTTTTCAATGTCGATTGCAAAATTTAAAATATCGTCAAGGCTCATTTTTTTGGATCTTTCTATCATTTCATCCGCACTTGGGAATACTTTGCCCTCGACCAAGCTTTTCACATATTTTGAGGCTTCTTCCCAAAATGCCGGATCTGTTTCTTCTACAAGCCCTTGTGAAAGCTTTTTAAAATCTTCGGCATGCCGTTTTTCTTGAGATGCAAGGTAAGAGAAGAATTCTTTCTTCTTAGGATCGTCAAAAGTTCTTGAAAGATGATCGTAAAACTCTTCTCCATCCTCCTCTATCTTAAGAGCCATTTCAAGTAATTCGTTTGAAGAGTAAAGAAAATCGTTCACCTTATTCTTCCTCCTTCTCATTGAATTCGACGTATTTCAAAATGTCCGATTTGATACTTTCTTGATTTTCAACCATTTTTTTCATCTTCAAGGCTTTCTGCTTTTTGACTCCAATGGTTATGAACCCCGCAAACTTTTCTTTTTCAAGGATCACTTTTTTGTAAAGCCCTCTATTCATATCCCCCTGTGAAGCAAAGCGAAAGTTTCCATCTTCTGGATCAATTTTGCCTATTGACAGTAAATCTATTCCTGCCACCTTTAACATATTAGACATGATGCTTCCTGTATAAGTTCCTTTTTTTGAAGTTAAAACTTTGGCGAGCGTTCGTGCTTGCTCAACAGAAGGTGGAACGGTTCCGTAAACCACCTTGTCATATTGAGCAACGTCTCCAACGGCATAAATGTCACCAACATTCGTTTCCAATCGTTCGTTGATGACTATACCCTTTTCCACTTTTATTCCGCTTTTTTTAGCCGTATTCGTGTTGGAGCGCACCCCAACTGAGAAAATGACGACGTCTGCGTCTATTGAAGTTTTGTCAGAAAAAGCAACCTTTTTTACCTCTTTTTCTCCCTTGAGTTTCTCGGTGACTTTTCCAAGCAAAAAATTTATACCATAGGATCTTTCAAGTTGATTTTTCAGGACGGCAGCAGCCTGTTTGTCAAGTTGACGCGGAAGAAGGTATGGGAAAAATTCCACAACGGTAACGTCGTTTTCGCCTGCCCTCTTCAAAGCAGCCGCCGTCTCTATTCCGAGTATCCCACCACCTATTATAACGAATCTCTTGGAGTGATCGTAATGCTTTTTGATTTTCTCAACGTCTTCGTAATTTCTTAACGTGTAAACGTTTTCCAGTTCTTTCCCTTCTATGGGTAAAACGAAACACCTTGAGCCGTTTGCAAAGACAAAAACGTCATACGATATGACTTTTCCACTTTTGCTTTTTGCTTTCTTGTTATCGATATCCAATCCCACGATCGGATCTGAGAGGTGAAGTTTTGCGCCATGGATGTTATACCATTTTTCATCATAAGGGGTTATGTTTTCTATAGTTTCCTCATTAGCCAACACTTCTATGAGTCTTGGCCTCCAATAAAAAGGGCGCTTTTCATCTGTGAAAACATCTATTTTTGCGTCAAAGTTCAATTTTTTAAGCTCTTTTATCAAAGTTACAGATCCTACCCCATTTCCAGCAATCACCAAATTCATTTTTAATTCCTCCTTTCAGAAAGCTCAGTGCTGTAGCGAGAACTAAATTCGTAAAGTAAATTATCGAAGTCGTTAGCACTCATTTTTTGAAGTCAAATGAGCACTCTTAAAAAATCTTTATTTATTTTACCATTTTGTTAAGCCCGATCAAAGTACGACGATCTTGCCTATGTAAAACACGTGTGTCACACTGAATATGTTATAATTCCAAAGGTGATTTGAATTGGGAAAAGTTAAAATTCCAGATTTAGTGAATTTAGTGTGTGTGATTTTTGGAAGTGGTTTAAAATACAGGCTTAAAGATGTTTTAGATCTTCTTATACCCGAATTTGGGCAGGTAGATTTTGTCTCTAAACCATTGAATTTTTCTTCATTCACTTCCTATTACAACGAAGAAATGGGCAAAGGGTTGGAAAGTCGCATAGTGAGTTTTAAGTCTCTAATCCACCCGTATGAACTTGCTGATGCAAAAAGTTTTACGAACTCTGTTGAGAGAAAACTATCGTTAAATGGTAAGAGAACCGTTAATGTCGATGCCGGTTACGTTCACCACAGCCAATTTGTGCTTGCTTCCACCAAACAATGGGGAAACAGGGTGTATCTTAAGCGCGGTATATACGCTGAGGTTACCCTTCTTTTCCTTAAAGGTCACTTTCGCTCCTGGGAGATGACTTATCCCAATTACAAAACCGCCGAATACATTGAAGAATTGGAAAAAGTAAGATCGTTGTACATGGAGAAAAAGAGGAACTAAATGTGAAAGTATGGATTGATGTTCTCGGCTGTCCTAAAAATGAGGCAGATTCTTCTGCGATAACAGCATTGTTGATAAAAAGAGGTCACAAAATTGTTGAGAAACCCACACAGGCGGATGTTGTTATCATAAATACGTGCGGTTTTATAACCTCTGCGAAAGAAGAATCTGTGAATGAAATTTTCAAAATGCTGAATTACAAAAAGAGAACAATAGTTCATGGCTGTCTCGTTCAAAGGTATTCAAAAGAGCTGAGAGATGGAATACCAGAGGTAGACGCCTTCTTGGGTGTCGTAAACCCTGAAAAAGTTGTAGAAGCCGTTGAAGATCCTCGAGATTTTGTTTCAGATCCAGCACCGGTTTATGAGTTTATGGGAAGAAGTTGTGATGATAAGCCTTACGCTTATCTTAAAATTGGGGATGGTTGCAACAGAAGATGTGCTTTTTGTGCTATCCCCTTGATTAAAGGATCTTTGAGAAACAGGGAAATTACGGATGTTGTTGAAGAAACAAAAGAGTTGATTGCCATGGGGAAGCGTGAAATCGTGCTTGTGTCTCAAGATTTGACACAATATCGAGATGGCGATAAGGGAATTGTTGAACTCATGAAAGAACTGGATAAAATAGACGGTGATTTTTGGATTCGCCTCCTCTATCTTTATCCAGACGGTGTAAACGATGAGTTAATCGATTTTGTCAAGCATTCTCGTCATTTCTTGCACTATTTTGACATTCCTATCCAGCACGCTTCTTCCAAAATTCTCAGCGCCATGAGCAGGAATCCAAATGTGAATGAGCTAAGATCCAAATTTTTGAAGATCAGGGATTCCATGGATGATGCGATTTTGCGTACAACGGTGATGGTCGGATTTCCTTCCGAGAGCGATAATGACTTTAAAGAGCTGCTGAATTTTATAACCGATGTGGAGTTCGACAGACTCGGAGCATTCATTTATTCTGAAGAAGAGGGAACCGATGCATGTTCTATTGAACCAAAAGTTTCTAAACAAGTGGCCCAAAAACGTTATGACAATGTCATGAAAATTCAAAGAGAAATAAGCCTTAAAAGAAACAAGGAACATGTGGGAAAGACCTTCAAAACACTTGTCGAGGGTGTAGAAGGAGAATTCTATTACGGAAGATCCTATATGGATGCACCTGAGATAGACGGATATGTGCATTTTTCATCTAAAAAGCATTTGAAAACTGGAGATCTCGTAAATGTCAAGATCGAAGATTGCGAGTTTTATGATTTAGAAGGAGTTGAATTATGAGGATTACGCTGGCCACGCGTGTAACTTTTATTCGCGTTTTTTTCGTGATTCCGTTTATGTACGCATCTCTCAAAAATGGTAGCAATATGGCAGGTGTGGCTCTCTTCGTCTTTTTAGTGGCATCCTTTACGGATTACCTTGATGGGAAACTTGCAAGAAGCATGAACGAAGTTACAACGCTTGGAAAGTTCGTCGATCAACTTGCCGACAAAGTTCTAATAGATGCAGCTCTTTTGGTTTTTCTTCAAAGGGGTGAAATTGGAAGCTGGTTTGTGATCACCGTCATTGCAAGAGACATAGCTGTGAGCGGGCTTAGAATGATTGCGGCGAGCAAATCACGTGTCATAGCTGCAAGTTGGTTGGGAAAGACAAAAACCGTTTCACAAATGGTTTTTGTCATTGTGGTGTTGTTCTACAGGGTAACGCCCTTTTTAGGTCAAACTTTGAATGCCATTTTGATGTGGATCGCTTTTGCCATGACCGTATGGTCTGGAATTGATTATTTCATCAAAAATTCTGAGGCTCTTGAAGAATGAGAACTTTTATGGCGTTGAGAACTTCTTCTGAAGTTTCAGCCTTGATATCAAGTGTTCAAAATGAACTGAAGAAGAGTAAGTTCTATGGAAGTTGGCCGGTGCAGAATAACGTACATTTGACTTTGTTCTTCTTTGGGGAAATAGACGTCAAGAAGTCCAAACAAATTTCGGGGATCATGGATGAAGTGGTACCGAAGGTCGATAAATTTTCTTTGACTTTAAACACGATTGGTTTTTTCCCACTTAGAGGACTTCCAAGGGTGATATGGTTAGGGTGTGAAAACGATGAAAATGTGCAAAATCTGTACACGGAGATAAATGATCTTTTGAAAAAACATGGCTTTGAGTTCAGAGAAAAATTCATTCCCCATATAACAGTTGGAAGAGTGAAAGGTGTACCAAGGGGATGGAGGGAAATTATATCTGGAATAGAGTGCAAATCTGTGGAGTTCAAGTGTGACAATGTGGAGTTGTTCTCGTCCAAGCTGACGCCAAAGGGATCTGTGTACACACTTGTTCACAGAAGTGAATTGGGAGGTTTTATATGATGAAAGATGAAAAAAAACCAGACAAAGAGAGAGCACTGGAAAGTGCGATAAAGCAAATAGAAAAAGATTTTGGTAAGGGATCTATAATGATCTTGGGAGAGGATCGTGTTATAAAAAACATAGAGGTAATTCCATCTGGCTCGCTTTCTCTTGATATAGCACTTGGGGTTGGAGGATATCCAAGGGGAAGAGTTGTAGAAATATACGGTCCGGAATCGAGTG
>CAYYEU010000072.1:0-5130 GCA_964470975.1 uncultured Mesoaciditoga sp.
CCTAGGAAGAATCGAACTTCCATTTGCGGATTAGGAATCCGCCGTTCTATCCGTTGAACTATAGGGGCTAATCGTTTAGAATTCTATCATGAAATTATACGGTTGTCAACTTTCAGCTCTAATCCAGGAATGTCATTCACACAAAAAAGTGCCCTTATCATTCACGTGATCGTAAGGGTGTTGCAGAAGACATTGATTTTGAAGAAAACCTGCAAGCACGAAAGATCCCCCCTTCCCGTTCTTGAGAGTTTTAATCCGGACCTGTTGGACGTTTCCAAAACTTGACAACTGTGGCCGTTAAACAACAATCGGCTTTTACCACTATCGTATCTTTCCCTTCCAATTCACCGTTGTAAGTGTACGACAAGGCGGCATTCCCCATATCGTCTGTAGTTGCCTTTCCCGTGAGGTTGTTTAACCCGCTTACTTTGAAAGTGACTTCCACATTGGGAAGCGGTCTGTCAGAAGTGTCTCTCACATTCGCGGTTACCGTGTGCGTTGATCCTATGAAATTGGTTGCAGAGGCAGGAATAACTGTCATGGTAGCCGGAGCGCTTATGCCGGCATTTTCCATTATCGCGTTTATGTGGGATTGAAGTGCGGAAACGCTTCCCCACGTTTGTGCCATTATGCTTTGAGGATCTGTATCTTGAGGATTGCTATTCACGTAGTTTCCACTCGCATCATAGGTGTATTCATCATCCAATCCCATCAAGTGTCCCGCTTCGTGAGCCGCCACATTCCCGGTGTCTTGATTATCCCATTCGCCGCCTACAGAGCCGTTATTCGGTGTGCCCAATCCGTTTACAAAGGAAGTGTGAGTTTGAGTTGGGGGTATGCTCACAACTTCAATTTGTTCCCTGCTTGCCTCTGGGGTTCCACCCGTATTGACTTTCACGTCCACGTTGAATATGACTTTGTAGCATCCGAATTTTCTGTACCCATCCGCGCCATTCCATACGGATTCAATGCCATTTTCCCATGTGTTGGCCAAACTCGATGTTGCTCCAGAGCCTTTAAGTTCTATGTACAAATTCACTCTAATTTCGCAGTTAACGTCATCTTTTGTGACGGTGAATTTCTGGATCTCAGCGTCTTCATCAAGAGAAATAGCGGGAGAATATCCATAAAGCTCTGTCGGCTCGTATCGAATGCCAGAACTTTGCGCATTTAAAGATCTACTTGCGAATTCGCTCAGAAGTATTGCTGGAATGCTGTACATCATCACACTATTCGAATTCTCCGCATCGTGGAGGATCGACAGGCTTGTAGCATCTCCTGTACCCACGAAGATCGCAGCCGCCATTGTTCTGATAGTCTCGTTGGGATCCTGAAGGGCCACCACTGCTCCACCAGTTTTATCGGGATTTCCAACTCTTGAAAGTGAGTAAATGCTTGCCCATCGAACTTTTAAGGAGTTTGATGTCGACAGAAGGCTTGTTAAAACAGGAATTGTCTCGTCTCCCATTGCCACGATTTTCTCAACATTTGAAAATGTCTGAGGCATATCTTCATCAAAGGTAGATACTATAGCCATTATATCGTTTTTTATATCGGTGGCAGATCTGATCCATATTTTAACAGCGGTTGTAGAAACCCCCGACGTTGTCACAACAATCGTATCACTCCCCACGTTCATACCAACGTAGGTGAAAGTTGCGTTCCCACTCTGATCACTTGTTAGAACAGAAGAAAGCGGATTTGCTCCCGTTATGTTTAAAGAAATGCTTGCCCCAATTACAGGACCACCAAAAATCCCTGTTTTTGAAACGTTTATACTCAGAGTATGGGAAGTTCCAACTGGGTTCACATCGTAAGTTGGGGAAATCTTTATCTGGTAATTCGACTCGAACAGGAAACATGCGCTAAGCAAAAACATCATTGTAATGATCAAGAGGGTAAAGGTGATCTTCAAAGAGGTTTTCAATGCTTTTTCACCTCCTTTTTGAAAATTTCAAAACCACAGATTTCCCTTTTTCCCCCTTTAGCTTTTACTTACAGTAGCGAAAATCGTGCCATTTCTATTTTTGAATTCAAAGGAGCGTTTTGAGCCATACAAAGGAGAAAAATGAGCATATGAACTGACATCCGGAGAGAAAAAAGGTGCAGAGTTTGGAAAAGAAGTTCCAAATTCAGAAAGGCGCTTCTGGAAACAACGAAAATCCCTTGATATCACATAACAACGATCCTGATTCCTATTCGATCGAGTTTTTCGATCACGTTTTCATACCCTCTAAACATGATCTCGAAATTTTCGATCTCGCTTACCCCATCCGCTAGGGCAGCTGCAATTGTTATTGCGGCCGTTTCCCTCAAATCTTTTCCCAAAAGCCTTGCGGCTTTGAATTGTCGTGAGCCTTCTACCTTTATGCTGTTTTCGAGTTGTTCTATTCTTGCCCCCATTTTCTTCAACTCTCTCACATGTCCAAATCTGTTTTCGAATATGTTCTCGGTTATTTTCGAAATTCCATTTGCCTTGCAAGCCAACACTGTAGCTTGGGGCTGCAAATCTGTGGGGAAACCGGGATACGGTGCAGTTGAAAGGTTGAAAGCGGATAATCGTGAAGGCTTTACGATGATGGAATGTCCTCTTACTTTCACATTTCCGCCTAATTTCCGCAGAAAACTTAAAAAGTTGATCGTTGAAGGCTCAACGCCTTTAACCACAACCTCTCCCTCGCCTGCCATGGCTGCAATGGCATAAGTGCCTGCTTCTATTCTGTCTCCGATGATCTTGAAATGGCTCCCTGAAAATTTGGATGTGCCAACGATTTTTATTTTTGCGGTACCGGCGCCTGAAACGTTTGCACCGATGGAATTCAAAAACTTCTGAAGTTCCACCACTTCGGGTTCCCGTGCGCAATTCGAAAGCAACGTCGTTGTCCCATTCATCATGGATGCCGTCATCATGAGGTGCTCAGTTGCCCCCACGCTCGGCAAATCCAAACGTATTTGAACGTCTTTTGGATGATGAATTGGAATAGCCTCAACATTTTTTTCATTCACGAAGATTTTAAATCCCAACTTTTTGAGTCCTTTCAAATGGAGGTCAACAGGTCTTTTCCCTATTTTACAGCCTCCTGGGTAAGGCAGAAGAGCGCGGCCGGTTTTTAAAGCCAAGGGACCCAAAAGAAGTATGGAAGCGCGGATTTTAGACGACGTCTCAGACAAATCACCGTTTAAATCTTTTGCGAAAAAAGAAGCGCGGTTTTCTTTGAAAGAAACGCTCATTCCGGCTTTTTCAATCATAAAAATCATTTCTTTGACATCTGAAAGATTTGGAATCCTTTCAAGAACAACTTCTTGAGAAGCGATCAAAGTCGCTGCCAAAATAGGAAGAGCGGCGTTTTTGGCACCGCCTACTTCTATCTCACCACATATTTTTGAGTTACCAAACACTTTTGCAATCAATTTCAATCGCCTTTGGTGGATTTTTCCTCTTTTTTCTTTCCAATTTGGAATTTAACTGAAAGGATCGACAAGACGAGGAATATCGTTATGAAAATCGTCAGCATCAGCATGTGCTTCCCATCAGTCAGATCTTTCGCTATATCGCCGGTTTTAACGTTGAAATAAGGTGAAAGAGGAATCATCACCGAATAAGACGCCATCAACGCCCCTACAGCCGCAAGGGCGGTTCCGACGGCCTTTCTTTCGCTTTTCAAAGTGACAAGTCCAACTATCAAGCCGAATATCAGAAAAACGCTGAGTTCAACGATTTTAGAGTTGTTTCCAACCGTCACGTTTATTTTGAACGCTGAAACTACCCAACTGTAAAAATAATACATTATTGCGCCACCAGCCACGAATCCCACCGCGAAAACGGCAAATTTGTACAAAGCTATGAAAAGGGTTGTCAAGAGAAAAGCTATGAGCAGAACAACACCGATGTGAATCATTTGCTCACTCGAAGAGCTGAAATTCAAATTGTACCTCGTGACCAACTGAACCCACAGGTATTGCCCAACGTAAATGCCGCTAATGAATCCAACAATGGCTAAAGATGTCCTCAAAAGGTAATATCCAAAGAATGAAATAGCCAATCCAAGTACGAAAGCGATCATCCAATACTGTGTAACCAATTGAGAAAGTTCGTTGACGCTCATCTGTCATTTCCCCCTTTCTGTTCCAAGAATCCAATTTCTTGTCATGCTCATGATCAAAAAATTTGGATCTTCACCATTTTTTATCCCAATTTCCACCTCTTGTGCGTTTTTCAACATTTTGACGATCTCGTCGAATTTCCACAAATTCAAAATGTTCGTCCTTTTCTTCCCGCCGAGAGGAAACCCCACGAGATTCGCTATTTGAGGAGTTTTAACTTTGAAAACTTTAGCCGTCTCACTCACGTCTTTCCAAGAATAAGTCCTTTTATCCTGAGACAACATTTGTGCCAACATCATACATTGTATTTCAAGATTCCTCACAACGGCCAAAGGATGGGTGGTTTTAAGCGTTTCCTTGAGCAGATCAAACGCTTCTAATTTTCTTTCGAGAAAGGAATGAACGAATTCGAAGACGGTTGGCTCTGTGTAAATTGGAACGTGATCTTGAACGTCTTCAAGGGCGATCTTTTTTGAAAGGACGGCAAGCTTTTCCAATTCTTTGGAGATGAGATCGATGTTCGTACCAACTCGATTGAAAAGTTCACTTCTTGCCTTGTTGCTTAAATCGACTGAAAGTGATCTTGCCATTTCTTCGATCTTGTCGTTCCACTTCTTCGCTTCCCAAGGCTTTGGGCTTGAAAGATCCTCGAATTCACCGAATTTTTTCAGAATCTCTGCACTTTTTGACGTGACGATCACGTCTGTAGAACTTTCTTTAAGTGCGGAAATGAACCATTTTATTTCGTCCTTGTTCCATTCATCAACGGATTTTGCCACCACAATTGGGTTTTCAAACAGCTGACATGAAAAAAGCAAATCCTTCATCCGTGAAATTTTAGATTCACTGCGTGAATCGATCACCACCCATTGACGATCCTTGAATTTAAGAAGGTACCTTTTCAGCTCCCACGTGCTGTCAACCAAAATGTATTTTTTCACTTTTACACCCCATATGTGCTATTATACTCTTTGCTACGTCGAACCACTGAAATTCATTAACGGATGGAGGTGGGAAGATGAAAGA
>CAYYEU010000073.1:0-5084 GCA_964470975.1 uncultured Mesoaciditoga sp.
ATTAACTAAAAAAGAGGAGGTAATTTAAAAATTGGACGTTGATCCGCTGAGTAACCCCAGCGTTCTTTTAGAACTGATTTCTTTGATAGTGTTTTTGTTTCTTTCAGCATTTTTTTCCGCTTCAGAAACCGCCATGATGAGTGTTAGCCGTAAAAGGTTAATGGATGCAATGGATATAGATTCCTCTAACTTAGATGAGAACCTGAAAGCTTCGAACAGATACTTAACCGTTATACTCATAATGAACAACGTCGTTAACGTTTTTTTATCATCGTTAGCAACTGTTCTTGCATTCCAGCTTTTACCCAAAGGAACTTCAAGCTCTAAGTTGGTTGCATTGGTGACAATAGTCGTTACAGTGCTCGTCGTTATCTTCGGAGAAATCACACCCAAAATATATGCACGTGGAAGTGCACCTAAGTTTTTTAACATCTCTTTCCCCGTGATCAAGGTTTTGGACTTTATATTAAGACCTATAACATGGGGATTTACGGCTTTTTCGGCTTTTTTGATCAAAATTTTTGCCGGTAAACGAGACATTGAGCCTTTCATTTCTCATGATGAGATATTGTTTGCCATAGACATGGGAAAAAACCAGGGTATCATAGAGGAGCAGGAAAGTGCACTCGTGAAAGGCGCCTTGGCGTTAAAAGATACTTACGTTAGAGAGATAATGGTACCAAGAGTTGAGATCGTTGGAGTTCAATCAGAAAAAACTCTTTTGGAAGCTGTAAAAATATTCGATGAATCGAAGTTTTCAAGGCTCCCGGTGTACATTGAAACCATGGATCAAATCATCGGTATATGTTATGCCAAGGATGTGTTATCCGTGCTGAATTCAAAATCCGGAACGCTTGAATCGATCAAAGTGGAAAATGTCGTAAGGGACCCGTATTTCGTGCCTGAAACAAAGAAAATCGATGATCTTTTGCAGGAGATGCGTCATATCAAGGTTCACATTGCTGTAGTTGTCGATGAATATGGGGGGACCGCAGGACTTGTAACACTTGAAGACGTGTTAGAAGAAATGACCGGAGAGATTTTTGATGAGTTTGATATTGAAGAGGAAGGAATCTCCATTTTCAAAAAAGACCATAACACCTACATCTTAAGCGGTTTGGCTCCTTTGAACGACATAGAGCGTGAAATCGGGATCGAATTCCCAGAGAGTGAATTCGAGACCATAGGCGGATATCTTTTAAAAGTTTTCGAGCGCGTTCCAAAGGCAGGAGAGGCCGTCGACACAGAGCAATTCACGGCAAGGGTTTTGGAATCAAACAAGAAGCAGATCCTTAAAATAGAACTGAAACTGAAGAAAGGACCTCCAAAAGATGGAAACGATTGATCTTGTAAAAATAGCCAAGAAAGCAAGGGAAAACGCTTATGCACCTTACTCTAAGTTCAAAGTTGGGGCTGCTTTGGAAACAAAAACAGGGAAAATTTACACTGGAGCCAATGTGGAAAATTCATCGTTTGGATTGAGTATGTGTGCAGAGAGGATTGCGATATTCAAAGCAGTCAGTGAAGGTGAAAGAGAATTCAAGAGACTGGCGATCGTTGCAGACACTGAAGACGTGGTTTCCCCATGCGGAGCCTGTAGGCAAGTTATGTCAGAATTTGGGAATTTCGAAGTGATACTTTCAAACCTCAAGGAAAAAGTTAAACTGACAAATGTTGAAGAATTGCTTCCAGGGGCGTTTGATTTGAGAAAGGACTTGAGAGAGTGAAAAAAATCGTAACCGCATTCCTTTTCATATCCATTGTAATGACATCCCTTTCAATCGCAAGAAAGGTTTTTTTTGCCTATCAAGCGAATGAAAATGTGAAATCCGTTGCCGTTGTTGGAACTTTCAACAATTGGTCCCCCACAGCGGGAAGGATGAAGCGTGCTTTCGGTACCGTTTGGACGACTCAAATTGAGATACCAGATGGTGTTTACTTTTACGATTTTCTTGTAGACGGAAAGATCGTAGCCGATTCTCACAATCCCAAACGTAAACCAAACGGCAAGGGGGGATTTTACTCCGTGCTCATCGTAGGAACTTTTTCCCCTCCAAAAGGCGTTGCGGGGGATGGAATCATCCACAAAAGCTACGTTACCTTTGATGAACACTCGCGCATATACGTGAACCCAGCTTCTACGGGTACGATTTACTTTGCAATTGACACCTTGAAGGATGATGTGCAATCCGTGAGTTTTGAAACAGATGACGAGCTTTATCCAATGAAATGCGTGAATTTGAACCAATACGACGATCGATACAAGATGATTTTTCATCCATCAAAAAAGAAATTCTCTTACAGATTCGTACTCAAGGATGGAAGTACGAAATTTTATATGGGCAGAGATGGAATTGCCACATCTTCGAGATCTTTCACTTTTGATTTTTCAAACCCAACAGTTTCCATACTCAGTGCCCCTAATTGGGCTGACGGAGCCGTCGTCTACGAGATATTTCCAGATAGATTTTTCAACGGTGATACTTCAAACGATCCCGATTACACCATGAAATGGGGAGGAACTCCAACATATGATAACTTTTTCGGTGGGGATCTTCAAGGAATAATGGATAAAGTGGATTATCTCAAAGATCTTGGCGTTGGCGTTTTGTACACGACGCCGATTTTCGACTCACCTTCAAACCACAAATACAACACGTGTGATTACATGAAAGTGGATCGGCATTTTGGTACGGTGGAAACATTTGAAAAATTGATTAAGGCCCTGCACTCAAAAGATATAAAGTGGGTTGTTGATGGAGTTTTCAACCATACAGGCACGTCTTTTTTCGCGTTTCAAGATCTACTTAAGAATCAAAAAAAATCCAAATACGTTAGCTGGTATTTCGTGAAACATTTTCCAATTCGAATTGAACCGGGTGACTACGCAACATTTCAAAATTATCCAAGTCTTCCAAAGTTGAACACGAGAGATCCAGACGTTCAAAAATATTTGAAAAATGTCGTTGATTACTGGACGTCAAAAGGGGTGGACGGTTGGAGAATAGATTCTGCAAACACCATTTCAAATTCTTTCCTCGTGAAACTGTACGGATGGATTCACGAAGTTAAACCGAATTCTCTGGATGTTGCAGAGATATGGACGAACGTGTCGAATTGGTTCAATGAAGGTGCATTCAATTCCACGATGAACTACCTTTTCAAGGACGCGGCTTATTCTTATCTGGTCTATGGTTCAGGGGCACAAGCATTTTTGAACGACACCGATTCCTATCTCAACTCCTATCCCCCTCAGCTGTGGAACGCCCTTTGGAACTTGATAGACAGTCACGATACGCCCAGAGCTTTGACGGCACTTGACGGTAATGTGGAAAAAATGAAAGCGTTAGTTGGCCTCCAAATGACCTTTGTGGGAGCACCAATGATATACTATGGTGATGAGATCGGGATGATCGGCGGCAGAGATCCGCTCAACAGAAGATGTATGATATGGAATGAATACAAGTGGAACTCAGATATTTACGATTGGTACAAAATGCTTGTAAAGATCCGAAATGAAACGCCTGCGATAAAATTCGGAAGTTATGTGCCGGTTTTTGCAAAAGGACAGGTTTTCGGATTCAAACGTTCTTACGGAAATCAAAGTGTGTACGTTTTCATCAACGGCGGAAATGATGTCGAGAATGTGTCAACAAAACTTGTAGGAAACTTTCTTAACTTGGTGAATGGTTCGATTTGGAGCTCAAAAAACGAGCCTATCGTGCTTGAGCTTCAACCGTATGAGGTGTTGATATTGAAAGAGATGAAAGAGTGAAGGAGATGATTCGTGTGAGAAAGTTTTCAATGATTTTTACTTTGCTTACCGTTTTTTTAGTTGTAGGTGCTATGGCATCAACTTCCCTCGTCGTATACTCTGACTTTGCGTTGGTGCAATCAGATGTTTTCCAAAAGTCCAGCAACTCTTTGATAATTCCAACAACAGACAGCGCTGTGAAAGATTCTCTTGTGGTTTCTGCGCCATTTAACTGGTACAAATTTCATCAAGGCGAAAAATATTCTTTGAGTGAGATCTTAAGAACTTATTTGGGAAAGACGATCGAATTCAAATTCGAAGATGGCACGCTCAAAACCGTCAGGGTGGTTTCAGTTGAACCCGTGATCCTTCAAGAGCCACAAACTGGAAAAGTTTTTTTCTCTCCAACAGGAGAGTACATTTTTCCTTCACTTCCATCCCTTGATTCAAAGAATTACTTCGTAGTCTCCACAAGCGCAATGGATATTACATACCGGTATATAAGTTCAAATATAGGATGGAAGGCCGTTTACAATCTTGATCTTGACACATCAAAGTTGGATGGATGTGTTGTTTTGTGGAACAAAACTGACATGAACTTCAAGGATTTCAATCTCACATTTGTGGCTGGGAAACCCAACGTTGAAATGGAAAGGAAAGCAGAGTATTCGAAAGCCATAACTCTAAACGCGGCACCTGGTGAATTCACACCACCGAATCAGGCCCAAAATATGGGAGGCTACAAGGTTTACGATTTTGGAAACGTCAAATCTTTGAAAAAGAATTCCGATATTTCCATTTCTTTGTTCTCAAAGAGGGTGAAGGTTGAAAGATTAAACGTGTCGTACAATCCCAACGGCAATTTTGAAACGGTCAACCTCGTTGCGAGAATACATCATGATTTCCCAATACCTCAAGGCGTTGTGAGCTTGTACAAAAAATCAAACGGCGTGAAGTACTTTATCGGCGAGTCAAACGTTGTCGACAGCCCAGCTTCAGCGACTCTTGATGTTCCCTACGGGAAAAATTTCGATGTTGAAGTTAAAAACGTCAGAACGCAACGTAGCTTGATTGCAAAAAATGTCTACCTTTACAAATACAAGGTCACAATTCGTAATTCGTCTGACAAAAAACAAGGAGTCTGGATCTACGAGTACGTTCCAGACGGATCGGACGTTCAAGTTAACGGAGCCAACATGAAACGTATTTCATCAAATGAAGTGCGTTTTTACCTCGATACCGATATGCACGAAGAAGGGACTTTCAGCTACAGTGTACAGACAAGTTATTGAATATTTAAGAAAAATCAGACCATTTATGGTGAGCCGCC
>CAYYEU010000074.1:0-1578 GCA_964470975.1 uncultured Mesoaciditoga sp.
GTTGTCCTACACGCGGGCAGCTTAACAAAACCAATCAGAGATGTTGAAGCCGCGTTTAATCAAAAATACGATACAAATGTTTTCTTCAAAGACGAATCCGCTGGAAGCGTTAAAATCATGAAAATGGTTACCAATCTCGGAAAAGAAGCTGATATTATTGCCGTTGCAGATTACTCTCTTATACCGCAATACCTCATCCCCAAGTACACGGATTGGTACATTCAATTCGCTACAAACGAACTCGTTATTGCATTCACCAAATCCAGCGAATACGCCAAGGAGATAAACGCTCAAAATTGGTACGAAGTATTGCAACGCCCAAGGGTGGAATTCGGGTTTTCAAATCCGAATCTTGATCCATGCGGTTACAGAACAAGGCTGATGTTCAAACTCGCACAAAAATATTACGAAATTCCAAACCTCTCGAAAAAACTCGTTTCAATATGTCCACCCAACAACGTAAAACCCAAGGCAATTCAACTTGTTGCAGCTTTGCAGAGTGGAGAACTTGATTACGCGTTTGAATACCTTTCGGTGGCGAAACAAAACAAACTTGAGTACCTTGAACTGCCACCGCAATTGAATTTTGGTGATCCTAAATATGAGAAATTTTATTCTCAAGCGGTCCTTACACTCGAAGACGGTAAAAGTGTCTTTGGAAAGCCAATTGTATACGGTGTGACGATTCCAAAGAACGCTCCGCACAAAAAATTGGCACAGAAATTCCTTGCCTTTTTGATTGGTAAGGAAGGAAAAGAGATATTCGAAAGAAACGGTCAACCACCGATTGCTTTGAAAACCAACGTTTCCCTTAATCAACTTCCACCAGATGTGAAAAAAGTGTTCCAGGAAGAAAATGAGAAAAAGTGATAAATTAACGTACACGATCTTCTTCATAATTTCGGCGATCGTACTCACTTTCATCTTATTACCTTTAGCAAGGCTTCTTTTCTTTTTAAATCCTCAAAGCGCTTCTGTCTTAAAGGATAGGAGCGTCTTGATGTCTTTTTGGAACAGCTTGTCTCTTTCTTTCATTACCGCTGTGGTTTCCCTTGTGTTCGGCGTACCATTTGCCTTTTTGATGTCGAAAAGAAGCTTCGGAAAATTTGAAAGATTTGTAGAAACGATCGTGGATGTTCCATTAGCGGTTCCACACACCGTCGCTGGAATTGCCTTGCTTTTCATCTTGGGAAGACGTGGAATATTGGGAGCACTTTTATACAATTCATTCAATTTCAAAATCACAGGAACCCGTGTTGCAATTGTCTTCGCTATGCTTTTTGTATCTTTGCCATACACCGTAGATTCGGCACGCGAAGGATTTAAAAGTGTCGATCCGTCTTTGGAAAAAGCTGCTACCGTGCTGGGAGCACCACTTCACGACATATTCAGAACCATTTATCTTCCACTTTCAAAGAGTTCCATCTTATCTGGCTTCATGCTAACATGGGCAAGATCGATATCCGAATTCGGTGCCGTGGTGATTTTGGCATATTACCCTATGACAGCTCCAGTTAAAATATACGACGCTTTCACGCAGTACAGTCTCTCAACATCTGGTGCAATAGCGGCTTATTT
>CAYYEU010000074.1:1678-5078 GCA_964470975.1 uncultured Mesoaciditoga sp.
TTCATTTTTCAAAATCTTGCACTTTTTCCTCATATGAGCGTGAAAAAGAACATCATGTATGGTTTGAAATACTCGAACGTTAAAGATAAAAATCGCCTTTTCGAAGAGATCGTTGAAACTTTTGGAATAGAAAAGTTCCTCGATCGTTTTCCACAAACGTTGAGTGGAGGGGAGAAACAAAAAGTGGCTCTTGCAAGAACTTTAATCACAGATCCACAAGTTGTTCTTTTAGATGAGCCCACATCGGCACTCTCGATAAAAGAAAAAGAAAGGATAGACATAGAAATAAAAAATGCTCTCAAAAAACTTGAAAAACCTGCTATTTTCGTCACTCATAACGAAAGCGAAGCCTTTTTGTTAGGTGATCGAATAGCCATTATGGAAAGAGGGGAAATAACGCAAATTGGCAGGAGTGAGGAGATATTTTATCACCCGGCATCCGAAAACGTTGCCAGATTCTTAGGAACGACGAATGTTTTCAATGGAACAGTCTTAAGAAACGAAAATGGCAGCATTACGTTGAACGTCAACGGGGAAAAAATCATGGCACTGGGAAAAGCCATTAAAGATGATGAAGTCACGATATTCATACGACCGGAAGACATCGTCCTCATGAAAAAACCGTGTGAAACAAGCGCGAGGAACCTTTTTCAAGGAAAGGTGGTAAATATTTTAAAAAAAGGTTCATTGATAGAAGTTGAAGTCGACGTTGGATTTGAAATTGTATCTTTTATCACGAAAGGATCGTTAGAAAAGTTTGACATAAATACAGGAAAAGAAATATACGTTGAGTTCAAGGCTACAGCGGTACACATGGTGAAAAATCGAAAGAAAAAATCGAATCTTTGAAAATTTTGAACCTCCATTCCACAACGGCAGTCAAAAGTACAGAAGTTGCGGCAAAACAATTAAAATCAGGAGGTGTGTTTCATATGAAAAGATTCAGGAATCTCACAGTGATAATTGCATTGGTATCCGTGTTAGGTCTTATGACGTTTGCAAGCGGAGCATCCACGGTTGTGGTGACTCCAAATTCTTCTAACACGTACGGATATCTCAACCCCAACATTCAAAGCCCGGTAATTGCCGTGGCAAAAGCCGTGTCACCGTCTGTTGTAAGAATAGTTGTTCACAAAACCGTCGCCACATCGGCTAACCCTTTCATGAACGATCCGTTCTTCAAACAATTCTTCGGGTTCGGGCCTCAGCAAAAGAAACAACAAGTAGAAAGTCTTGGATCCGGAATTATATTCGATTCAAAAGGGTATATTTTGACAAATTATCACGTGGTATCAGGTGCCAAAGAAGCTGAAATCACCATGTTGAATGGGAAAAAATACAAAGGCCTCATATTAGGTGGAGATCCAACTAACGATCTCGCGGTTGTGAAGATCGAAGCGCCCGCTGGAACGTCCTTTCCGGCTGCCATTCTCGGTGATTCCAACAAAGTGCAGGTTGGAGAATACGCTATCACGATAGGAAATCCATTTGGCCTTGATTACACGGTTACAAGGGGAATTGTCAGTGCTGTGAATAGAGAAGTCCCAAAACCGGATGGCAGTGGCTACTATTACAACATGATTCAAACGGATGCAGCCATAAATCCCGGGAATAGTGGTGGACCGCTTGTCGACATTCACGGTAGAGTTATAGGGATAAACACGGCAATAATTAGTCCCTCTCAAGGTCAAGGATTGGGTTTTGCCATACCGATAAACACCGCAAAGGTTCTAGTTGAAAGGCTTATAAAAGGTCAAGGCTCTGGCTACCTTGGAGTTCAAGTAAGGGATCTCACTTCTCAACTGGCTCAAAACCTTGGTTTAGGAGACGTGAAGGGTGCATTGGTTGTTGGAGTGGTACCAAATTCCGGTGCAGCCAAAGCGGGAATAAGGATAAAAGACGTTATAGTCGAACTTAACGGAGTTAAAATTACGAGCGCAGACAAATTAGTAAGCACAATTCACGAGTACGCTCCAGGTAACGTAGTAAACGTTAAGGTTTACCGCAATGGCAAATATTCAACGTTAAAAGTACAACTTTCGTCCAACAAAGTATTTCGCACTTCTTTAACTTACAACGCAAATGGATTCAAAATAGCAGATCTAAATGACGCGTACATAGCAAAATATTCCCTTCCTTCAAACATCAAGGGAGTAGTGGTAACAGATGTGAATCCAAACAGCCAAGCCGCAATGGCTGGCCTTCAACCTGGGGACGTTGTCATGTCAATCAACAACAAGAGAGTTTCTTCATTAAAGGAGTTCGAGAGTGTTTACAACAAAATCAAAGATGGTCGCACACTAGCGATGACCGTGTATTCTCAAGGAATGGAAATGCTGGTGATATTCAACAAGTGACACCACAACCCCTTTACCCTCCCGAAATGGCTCAGTCTTGATTGACTGGGCCATTTTAACGTTGAAGATGTTAAATTCATTCAACTGGTTCAAAAGCATCTTTTGGTGCGCCGCAATCGGGGCATACCCAATCGTCCGGAAGCTTTGAAAAAGGAGTTCCGCTTTCTATTCCATTATCCGGATCACCTTTCTCGGGATCGTATATGTAGCCGCAAAGTGTGCACACGTACTTTTTCATATCTTCAGCCATTTAACTCTCTCCTTTCAATGTTTGTCCTTTCCACCTTGAAAAGCGTCTTTAACCAATTTTGGTAACTCTGAGAAACCATTGTCGTAAAGTGAGAGCACATCAACAAAAACACTGTTTTCATCTAATACGAATATTGTGCCAAGACGCAGTGCCCCCATTATGTAAACTCTTACCTTTGAAAGATCTATAGCCTTTCTCTTTGAGATTTCTACAATTACACGCGCTGTCTCATATTCGTAAGGTGCAAGCTTTTGAATTGATCGATAGCAACTATCGATATATCTACGTTCAAACGAAGATATTCTTTCACTTATCTTTCTTTCATCAACATTTATCAATCCATGGTAAAGTGAAAAAGCTTTTGGCGCATTTTTAACGTATTCAAAGTAAAAAGGCGGCCATTTTTCCTTCTCAATCGAAAGTATTTCAAAGAAATCCTTGCTTCTATCGATGAACAAACTTTTCACATTCCAATCCCGCTTCTCGTTTTTTCCATATCAACAAGGTCTTGAAATGTGTACTTTGAAAAAACTCCCACCATCGCGTTGTAAGCTTCTTCCCATACGTACTTGATGGAACACTCGTTAAAGCCCTTGCATCTTTTCGAATCTTTGCCGGATTCTATGCAATTCAGTCTTTTTATGGGGTTTTCTAAGGCAAGCACAATGTCTGATATTTTTATCTCCTCTGGCGGCCTTGAAAGTGAGTAACCTCCAT
Organism: uncultured Mesoaciditoga sp.; assembly: GCA_964470975.1. Taxonomy (GTDB): domain Bacteria; phylum Thermotogota; class Thermotogae; order Mesoaciditogales; family Mesoaciditogaceae; genus WGFY01. The sequence goes on from CAYYEU010000074.1 coordinate 5,003, forward strand.
TTTTGCCGCGTATAGTTTTGATCACTCCCGCTTTTTTAAGCCTGAAGAGCAGTTTTTCCATGTAATCGGAAGGCAC
>CAYYEU010000075.1:0-2833 GCA_964470975.1 uncultured Mesoaciditoga sp.
AAAGAGAATTTCACCCACAATTGGAATGTTTGAAAGAAACGGGATCTTCACGTTTACGAAACTCGTTGCCTGTATGCCAACGTAGTGCTGGCCCCAAAATCCACTCAGACCAGATCCAAGAAAAACAAGTGCAAGACCGCTGACTACTTGATTTACCCGAAGGGTAATTGACATGAAGGCATGTAGAAACGCCAGCACCGCCGCGGCCGCCATGGCAGCCAATACTGCCAGCCAAAGGTTACCGGTATTGTACGATACCGCAAAACCCGTGAATGCCCCTATAAGCATCATTCCTTCAACGCCTAAATTCAGCACACCGGATCTTTCGGCAAGTATCTCGCCAAGTGTGGCAAATAGCAAAGGTGTTCCCGATCTTATAGCGCCTGAAATTGTGGAAGTTATAACGTCTTGGTTCATAACTTCACCTCACTTACTTTGTATCGAAGTAAGGCTTCTCCACCAATAAGGCAAAAGAGTACAAGACCTTGAAAAACGTTTATGAGGGAGAATGGAATTTGAAGGAAAAGTTGAATTTGTTGGGTTCCAACAAGCAATCCTCCAAAGAGAAATGCAACGACAATGGCGACGAATGGATTCAACCTTGCAAGCCAAGCCACTATTATCGCCGTGTACCCATAGCCAGGAGAGAAATTTGGCTGAAGTCTGAAAAGGACCCCGCTCATTTGCATCATCCCGCCAAGTCCGGAAATGGCGCCGCTGATGGCCATAACACTTACGATCATTCTCTTCACGTTTACGCCTGAATATTTGGCTGTGATTGCATTGTCCCCGACTATGTCCATTTCAAACCCGAATTTTGTCCTTCGAAGAAGGTAGTACACGAAAAATGATGTTGCCACAGCCAAAAATATTCCAAGATTAAGGCCATCTGCTGTGTATTGAGGAAGTATGGCAGCTTTTGGGAAAGTAGCTGTTATAGGGAAATTGTAGCTCCCCTTTCCTTTCCACGGACCGTAGACTAGGTAATTAACCCAATAGATGGCAATGTAGTTAAGCATGAGGGTACTCAATATTTCATTTACCCCAAGATACGCCTTCATCAATCCCGAAGCCGCTCCCCATCCAGCTCCAAATATGGCGCCAAAAAGAGCGATCAATGGTAGCAATATCCATGGATTCGAGATGTGGTTGAAAAGGAAAAGAGCCCCCCATGTGGCCGCAAATGCACCCATGTAAAATTGACCCTCCGCTCCTATATTCCAAATTTTCATCTTGAATGCCACCAAAACTCCTAAAGACGTAAAAAGCAAGGGCATCATCGAAATCAATGTTTGTGTTATGCCAGCCATGCTCCCAAAAGGCCAAGATACCAATTCAATGTAAGCTTCCAACGGATTCTTTCCAAGTGATAATATTATAAATCCAAGGACGATCAAAGAAATTAGAATTGAAAAAACTGACATTAAAAATATGGAAAGTCTTGAAGGATCTTCCCGCCTTTTTTCTATTTTCAGTTTCACTTTTGTTCGACCCTTTCTTTTTTGATGCCTGCCATCATCAAACCTATTTCTTCAAGATGTGACTCGTCTGGCTTGCTATATCCTATTATCTTCCCTTCGTACATAACAGCGACGCGGTCCGAGAGAGTGAATATTTCCTCCAAATCCCCAGCTATTAGCAACACGGCAGCCCCACTGTCTCTTGCACTTAACAAAGTTTTGTAAACAAACTCCATGGCCCCAACATCCAGTCCCCTAGTTGGATGAACGGCTATTATAAGCTCTGGAGCAACGGATAATTCACGTGCCAAAACGATCTTCTGCATGTTTCCTCCCGAAAGGTACTTCACGCTTAAATTCACAGAAGATGTGGAAATTTGATACTCTTTTACAAGTTCTTTAGCAGGGCCTTTCAAAGAAGATGGCTTGAAAAAATAAGGATTAGAATCGATTTTTTTTGTTCTAAATATTTTTAAGAAGAGATTGTAAAATACAGGTAAACCTCCACATAGAGCCACGCCTTTTCTATCCTGTGGAATGTAAGCTACGCCCCTTTTTATACGACTTCTAACATCAAGAACTTCCACTTTTGAGCCGTTGATCTCAACTTTACCGGTGTACTTTCTTAAACCATAAATGGCTTCGGCCAACTCCCTTTGACCGTTACCGGCAACACCGGCTATGCCGAGTATTTCTCCAGATTTTACCTCAAGATCTATTCCCTGAACTGCGTAAGATCCCTTGTCGCTTCTCGACCATAGATTATCGATTTTAAGTTCTGTCCTCTTGGGCTTGGAAGGAGTTTTTGGTATTCTCAGAACTACCTCACGTCCAACCATTTTTTTTGCCAGCATTTTCTCATTAGCCTCATCTTTTAAGATCGTATCCACGACTTTTCCATGTCTCATAACCGTGATGCGATCGGATATTTCAATAACTTCTTTTAGCTTGTGACTTATGAATATCACAGACGCCCCATATCTAACCATTTCTCTTATAGTTTTAAAAAGATTTTCTGCTTCTTGAGGTGTGAGTATCGCGGTTGGTTCATCTAAAATCATTATTTGAGAGTTCATGTAAAGAAGTTTTAGTATTTCAACGCGCTGTTGCTCTCCAGCGGACAATTGCCATATCCGACTGTTAGGGTTTACATCAAGTCCGAATTTCTCAGAGAGTGCTTTAACTCTCCTTTTTATCATGTCCGTTCTTGGAAAAATCTTGAATTCTTTCAAACCAAGTGCTATGTTTTCCGCGACGTTGAAAGAAGGTACCAAGCTGAAATGCTGTTGAATCATACCTATGTTGTATTCCATTGCACGATGTGGCGAGGTTATATCAGCCTTTTTATCATTTATGTATATATCTCCGCTATC
>CAYYEU010000075.1:2933-5055 GCA_964470975.1 uncultured Mesoaciditoga sp.
AATCTTCCAGCTTTGATCTCATTTTCCATGGCAAGAACTAATCTTTTGACACTATCCGGAACGAGCTTGCTCATGGGTGCGAGTTCGACAATGCCGTCTTTCATCCCACCCCAATACGATTTGGATTTCCACGTTCCATTCATAACTTCTTTCACATTAGGAATGTAGAATTTTGACCAATCCCAAATGGGAGATGTTAGATAAGCATGCGGCCCAAACTTACCCATATTTGGTGAATCGTATCCTATAGCGTAAACTCCTTTGCTTTCCGCAGCTTCGATGGCAGCTGGGGAATCTTGGTGCTGAGCCATAACATCGCAACCCGAATTTATAAGGCTCAAAGCCGCTTCCTTTTCCACTGGCGGATCGTACCAAGAATACGTCCAAACAACATGCACCGTTGCTCTGGGATTCACGGCTTTTACGCCAAGTGCAAAGGCGTTTATTCCTCTGACGACCTCAGGAGTAGGGTAAGCTGCCACGAAACCTATTCTGTTGCTTTTGGTCATCGCACCGGCTATCAGTCCTGAAAGGAATCTTGGCTCGTACATTTTTCCAAAATACTCTCCAAGATTCGTGGCAAGCTCGTAACCTGAACACATTTCATACACCACATTCGGATGAGTTTTGGCAGATTGGACTACTTGATTCATGTATCCAAAGCTCGTGGAGTATATGATGTTGTACCCTTTTGATGCAAGTGTGTTTAGCACGTTTAAAGATGGTGCACCTTCTGGCACATTCTCTATGTAGGTTATTTTCACTTTGTCACCAAATGCTTTTCTCAGTGCAACAACTCCACCATCGTAATGAGCCTGTGTCCAGCCATTATCGTTAATTGGCCCAACAAAAATGAAAGCAATCTTCAAAGGAGATGCCATCGCAACAAGACTTGTTAACAAGAGAAACACGGTTAAAAGCAGAAATTTAGACTTCACGAGTATCCCTCCTATACTTCTTATTTGGATATGGTGCCGACAACACCATTAACAAACCAATCCATGGAAAGTAGTTCTTTATCCGTTGCCATTTTCCCGGATTGTATAGCGAGTTTTCCTTTTTGATCGTAAATTGGTCCCTCGAAAACGTGGAAGCTGTGTAGTTCTAATTCTCTTTTCATGGCATTTACAAGTTTTTTCGTCTGTGTAGGAACTGCATTTGTCATTGGGGCTATGCCGACCACGCCCGTGTCCAAACCGCCCCAAAAGTTTGTGGATTTCCAAGTCCCGTTTATAACCGCTCTTATATCTTTTTCGTAAAATACTCCCCAATTGAATGTCGCTGAAGTTAGATAGTACTTCGGAGCAAATTTTTTCATGTCCGTGTTGTACCCAATGGCGTAGACGTGATTTTGTTCGGCAGCTTGAATGGGTGCCGCGGAATCCGTTTCAGACTTTATCACGTCACACCCTGCGTTTATAAGTGATAGCGCCGCTTCCTTTTCAGTTGGCGGATCGTACCAGCTGTTCACCCAAACAACATGTACCGTGGCGTTTGGTTTCATCATTCTGACTCCTATGGTGAAGGCGTTTATTCCTCTAACAACCTCGGGAGTGGGGAATGCCGCTACGTACCCGATTTTTTCGCTTTTGGTCATTGCACCTGCAACCAAGCCAGTTAAAAATTCGGATTGATAAATTCTGCCAAAGTAATCGCCCATGTTATGGGATGTAAGGTAACCAGAACAGTTTTCAAATACAACGTTTGGAAATTGTTTGGCAACCTGTGCGGTTTGTTGCATGTAACTGAAACTCGTGGTGTATATCAAGTTGTAGCCGCGACTGGCAAGCGTTTTCAGCACGCCAATTGCTTCGGAGCCTTCAGGTACGCTTTCAATGTAGTTTACTTTAATTCGATCTCCGAAGACCTTTTCCACGTACTGCCTTCCAAGGTCATGGGCGTACGTCCATCCGGCATCACCTACGGGGCCCACGTATATGAAGGCCACTTTCAGCGGTGAAGCAAACGCGAAAACACCGATCAACACGAAAAAGAGTGGTAAAAAAAGCCTTTTCATCGAGATTCCTCCTTTTAGGCAAAGATAAAGGTAAGATTTAAAACTTGTTCATTATTTTACCATATTTTGAAGGTATTCTTATGATAATGTTGATGCGTTAATTAC
>CAYYEU010000076.1:0-5028 GCA_964470975.1 uncultured Mesoaciditoga sp.
GATGTTACGTTGGGCTTTTGAGAACTTCGAATGTCTTCCAGTATACGTCTGTTAGCCTCCAAAAGGTCAGTAGGCCTTCCTGTGTCCTTCCACCAGCCATAGACGATGTGACCCTGAACTTTGTCTCCATGATCGATTAAAAATTGAATGGCATCCGTTATTTCAAGTTCTCCGCGCCAGGATGGTTTTATATTGTCAATTCCCTCGAAGATCTTTGAATTAAAAAGGTATACTCCTATGATCGCCAAATTAGAAGGAGGGGCTTTCGGCTTTTCCACCACTTTTACCACTTTTCCGTCTTCCATTACGGCTATTCCAAATCTGGTTGGATCTTCAACGGGTGTTAAAAGGATGGAAGCGTTCCACTCCAACGTTTGGAATTCTTTAACGAATTTCGACAAATCTTCTTGGATCATGTTATCACCGAGGTACATCAGGAAAGTGTCGTTCCCAATGAAGTTCTGAGATATTTTAACAGCATGTGCCAACCCTTTTGGCTCTTTCTGAACGATGTAAGTTAAATGAACCCCAAAATCGCTTCCATCTCCCAATGCTTGCTGGAAATCCAAGATGTTATCAGGATTGACTATCATCCCTATTTCGGATATACCGGTGTTGTGTATTTTTTCTATACTGTAGAGTATTACCGGTTTGTTTGCAACGGGAATCAGCTGTTTGGCACTTGTAAAAGTCAAAGGTCTAAGTCTTGTTCCCTTACCGGCACACAGTATCAAAGCTTTCATAAATTATTCCTCACAAGCGTGCATTTTTGAGTATGCGTCCAATGCAGCGGTTACTATCGGATAAACCACTGGCGATGATGTGAGAAGAGGCTGCGTGCCTATTTGGAGAGCAACCAAATCTGTAACGGACATTCTACTCTGAATCGCTACACCTACGACATTGGTCATTTCGCCGACAGATTTACCTCCCATTATTTGTCCTCCTAACAACACGCCACTTTCTTTTGAAAACACGAGCTTGACTTTAACTTTGCTTGCGTCTGAAAGTGTTCCAGGATGCCGATCCATGGCGGTGGAACTTCCGCAAATGGATTCAAATCCGCTTTCTCTTGCATTCGTTTCGGTGCCACCAGCAGCTCCTAAAGTTCGACCGAAAATGCAGGTAGAGAATATGCCAATGTTCCCTTTAATTTCTCTTATCAGCCTAACGCTAAAGAGGTTGGCCCCAGCGACCCTTCCATCAAATGCCGCGGTAGAAGCGAGCATCAATCTGCTAGGTCTTCTTGAGAAGAACTCTTTGTGTTCCGTACAATCACCAACAGCGTAGATGTCTTTTGCGCTTGTTCGCATGTATTCATCTGTCCATATTGCACCTGTCATTCCTATGAAGATGCCGGCGTCTTTTGCAATAGAGGAATTTGGGCGGTACCCTATTCCAAGGATCACGCCATCGACTTCTATGCGTTCTCCAGATTCGAGTAATATGCCGTCAACTTTGCCGTTTCCAGTTATTTCTCTAACTCTCGAAGAAGTCATGATTTTTATATGGTTGTTTTCCAAAAGTTTTTGAACTTCTGAGGAGAATTCCGGGTCGAATGCAACTGGAAGAACACGATCCATAGCTTCAACTACGGTAACCTGCTTTCCCATTTTGTGGATCTCATCACTTATTTCCATGCCTATGAAGCCAGCACCGACAATTGCCACTTTGTTCATTTTTTTCAACGCATCTTTCATCCTCGATATCTTGGCGATGTCCTTTGGCACGGTAAAAACCCCGTCAAGCTCAACTCCAGGGATTCTCGGAACGATCGGTTTTGACCCAGTTGCAAGTACCAATCTGTCGTACTCTATTTCGTTTTCTGAAGCAGTTACGATCTTCTTCTCATCGGCATCAATTTTCTTCACTTCGTCGATAATGACTTTTACTCCCTTTGTTTCAAGTCCTTTTGTACTTAGAAGATCGTCCTCCACAGAGTCCAACGTTGCCAGTGTGTAAGGTATACCACATGGTATAAGAGTTTGATTCTCTTTTTTTATAAGGGCGATCTTCTTTTTCGGATAGGCTGCCACCACAGTCGCTGCTGCCGCTGCTCCGGCAGGACCTCCTCCAATTATTACTGCATCAAATTTCAAAATGTTCACCTCCAAATGTCTATTTAGACAACAGATAGATCAAGCCAATAAGTATGGCCAATCCGCCGATTATTATGATCTCTTTCAAATAAGTATATCCACTTTTGTTTATTATCACGTCTAAAGATTTTGTCATCGTTTGCCCATAGCTTTCGACGCTGATTTTGGCTTTGTAAACACCATTTGGCATGGCTTGACCGCTGATAGAATTTCCATCCCAAGTGATCTTTGTAGTGCCGTAAGATGTGCTAACGTTGCGATACCATATTCTTTGCCCACCAGAGAAAATTTCGACTTTCACGTTTCCACTCCTACTAAGAGTTATGTAGAAAGTAGTTGTATCATCATACCAATCTCCATTTGGGCTGAATGGATTTGGTTGTGCTTTGACAAAAAGTGTCAAAGGTTTTAGTTTTAAATACACGCTCGTGTAAGAAGTTTTTTGGAATTCAAAATTCATGACCTTTTTAATCGACAAATATTCTGGGTTCGAAAATTCAACGGAATGTGAGCCTATAGGGACGTAAATTCCTGTATTGGAGTTTTCGATATCACCAAAATATTTACCGTCTACTTTTAGAGATAAAGGATAAACGTTGGAGTTTGCTTTCAACAAACCAGCCTCAGAAAGGTTAGTGGAAAGATAATTGTCTCCTGAAAACACTTTGTAATCGATCGTTTGAACAATGTACCACTCCTTTTCAAATTTTAAGCGATGATAGCCCACCCTTACTCCCGTAAGATAAAGGAGGCCATCGTATCCAGTGCCACCTGCGAAAGTCCCATCAATGTACACCCGCACGTATGGCTGGGAGTGAATGTATATATTAGCTGTCAATGGTTTAAGATTGATATTCACAATCGTTGTCAGATTTGGCCTCACAAATATTGAATCGCTGTAATAAGACTGGTAGCCGTTTTTCTCCACAACAACGTTATGATAGCCTGCTACTACAGTTAATTCTTGATTTCCATTACCGACTTTCTTACCATCTACGTACACGGTCGCATCTAATGGAGATACGTTTAGCTTTAAAATGCCGACAAGGTTTTGCTTTGAAGGTACTAACATTATGTTCAATGACTTGGTTTGACCAACGCCGACAAAAACAGTTCCTCTCCAATCTTTATATCCTTTCATCGATAGTAAGACGTTGTGATAGCCAGCAGAAACTCCAACAGTTTGTGGTGTGAAACCGTAAAACTTCCCATCCACTTTCAAATTGGCTCCATCTGGAGTGCTTTGGACCTGCAAAAGAGTTTTCTTTCCTGCATTCAAGTAAAAATATGTCCAGGATGTCCATCTTTCTTTTTCTGGAACCACCACAAAGGATTTCATCAGGTTCAATTTGAACTTCACAAACTCCTTTTTTTCGACGCTTCCAACTGCCGCGAATGGTACTTTCTTGGATGTCTTTGCTGTTTGAAGGAAGTTCAACGGCTTGGAAGACAAAATGAATTCCACCAATTCTATGCCAGAATTCGCACCTGAAACCACAAATCTGTAGGTAGAAAAAGATGGTATTTTGTGAATCCCTGGCATTATGAAATTCTTGGGTTGATAATAGTTTGGGAAAAGCTGAGTTATTTTCCCGTTTTGTGGAACATCAAGTATGTAAAGATACCCTCCCTTTGTGTTCTTGACGTTGAAGTATATCGTTTCACCAACCCTGTACTCACTGCCGTTTGGCTTGTTCATGGTAGCGGTTAAAATACTATTTGGTTTCACTTCTATCAATCTTGCAGATGCCATCGCTTCTACTTCAGATGGTATTTTTGAAGGAAGCTTTTGATTTGAAACCGCAAAAACCGCTAAAGACAAAGCAAAAGCGAGAAACACAATAAGTACTTTTTTCACAATCATCACCCCTCAAATGGGCACCCTCAAATGGGTGTCCAAAAGAAATTAAGCCCCGTACTTTTCAAGCCTTAGAGCATTTGCAAGAAGGAGAGACATAAGATCTCGTGCTTCAATAGTTCCGAGACTCCCTCGTGCACACTCCTTTTCATTAAAAGCTTCTGATAACCCATAACGAGAATATTTTGAGTGTAACAACAAAGGTACTGGATGCCAGCTATGCCCACCCATCAAAGCAGGAGTGGAATGATCTCCTGTAATGGCGAGTACGTCGAATTTTAGAGACATGATTTCTGGAATGACTTTATCCACTACTTCTATGACGTCAACTTTTGCCATGAAGTTCGAATCTTCTCCGTAAGAATCCGTGTGCTTGACGTGGAAATAGAAAAAGTCGTAATTGTCGTAATTGTCTTTTAAGACTTTTATCTCAGATTCTATGGTGTTCATTTCACCTTCTGCAGCTGGCACGTCTAAAACATTCATTCCAACGAGTTTGGCAAGGCCTTTGTACATTGGATACGTTGCAATGGCCGCACTTCTGATTTTGTATATTTCCGGGAATTTTGGGATGTCAGGATATTTTGAAAATCCTCTTAAAAGACATCCGGAGATCTTTTCTTCACCTTTTAAGAGTTCCGCAACACGATCAATGAATTCGTTGACAACCTTTGCGGTTTTCTTGGAATTCTCACTCAAGGCCTTTGCATACATTATCGGCTCGCCTGTACGTTGAGGATCGGCATCCGTTAACTTATCATCAAGGTCGTCTCCGATGACTTTCAAAACGAATCTATGTTCTTTTCCAGGAAAAACATGCACTTTTACACCATCGATCTCAGAAATTTTTGAATTTATCAATTCGCACACTTTGACGTTTTCTTCAGTAGCAGGCCTTCCTGCCCTTCTATCAACGACGATTCCATCTTTGAAAGTGGCGAAATTTCCTCGGGCCACAACATCTTTTTCAGAAACGTTGACTCCTATTCCCAACGCTTCGAGTATTCCTCGTCCTATTTGATATTTGACGGGATCGTATCCAAAAAGTCCCAAATGGCCTGGTCCACTGCC
>CAYYEU010000077.1:0-5001 GCA_964470975.1 uncultured Mesoaciditoga sp.
TCGTAAGCTTTTACAGAAAGTTCTTTGTAAAGTTTGAGCCTTTCCTGAACGTTTGTGGTATCTTCGGCTTGATCGATCAAAGGATCAAAAACTTTTTCTGCCAATTTTTGATAACCCTCTCCAAGAGTAAGACCATAATAACCTGTGCTGTAAAGGAAAGGATAGACAAAATCGTCCGCATCAGGGTAATCCGCAAACCAGCCTGTCATGAAATACGGCAATCTCCATTCAAGCCTGTCCCTAACGTAAGAGGCCCATATTTCGGATTTGACTTCCACCTTGAACTTCGGATTGATCTTCCTTGCGTAAGCGCTCAGCATATTTGCAACTTGATGGGTTTGGGCACTGCCAGTTATGTAGACGATCGACATCTTAAAGCCTTTATTCCACAGCTCCCCATTGAACGCCTTTTTGAAATACTCAGTAGCTTTTTCCAGATCGAAATGATAAGTTGGAATGGTCGGATCGTAACCAAAGATACCCTTTGGAATAGGTCCATTGGGTTGTATGGCATTTCCATTCCACACTTCTTTTATGTACAGTTTGTAAGGGAACATGTACGAGAAAGCTTTTCTAACGTTTATATCACTGAAAAAGTCTGAAGGTATGCCGTTTCCATCCAATTTTCCACTTCCAACGTATGGATTCCCCTTCGTGTTTATCGTGTAGGTCATGAACCCACAATCTTCACCAAGAATGGGAAGTTTTTCAACCACTTTCACTCCTGGAATGTTCACAACTTGTGATATGTACTGTTGTGGAATCGTCGCAATGTCGGCATCTCCACGTGCGATCATGAGCTTCCGTGTGGTGTATTCTTTTACAACCTTCACGATCACGTTTTTGAGTTTGGCCGGTGCTCTCCAATAGCCATCGAATCTGTGTAAATCTATTTCAATCCCTCTATCCCATTTCATCAACATGAAAGGTCCTGTGCCGTTTGCTATGGAAAACAGCGGATCTTTTTCACGAACTGGGTTGTGATACTTCCACCATGTATCGGCAGTTCCCGGCCACGCGCCATTTTCAGCGGCCCATTTTTTGTCTATAATGTAAGATCCGCATATTCCGTGTGCAAGAATGGACACGAGCGAAGGATAAGGTTTCGGCATGTGGATTATCACATCGTTTCCTTTCACCTCTATCGATTTGTCCAGCACTCCAAAAGCTTTGAGAATGGCACTTTTGTACTCTGATTTCAGATTTCCATTCTCTGAAAGCATGTCTTTCCATTTCTTCACACCAGCGTATTTGACAGCCAAATCTGCCAGACTATCCACGCCGGTTAACGGTCGTGTCACCATCCACGATGGCCCGCCGTTACGATCGAAGACTACAAGACTTTCGAGAGAGTACTTGACATCTTCCGGTGTGAGAATATCTCCGTTGTGAAAACGCACGTTCTTCCGTATATGGAAAATATACGTTTTACCGTTGTCCAATATAGTCCCATCTTCAACGGATGGAACATTTGTGGAAAGCATTGGCAAGAACCTTGAAGTACTTGAAGCGTCGTATTGAACCAAACTCTCGTAGATTTGGAAATCAATGTTGTTCGATGGTGGAGAGTAGGGCCAGAAGGGATTCAAACTCACTATGTCACTGTCAGTCAGTTGAATCATCGTTTCTGGATTAGAAACATTGGCAAAGCCAATTGCCCCCATCAACAAAATCGACATCATCATCGTTGTAAAAACAACTTTTTTTAACACGAAAAACACCTCCCTATGGATTTAAAATAAAGTTTCTCAATCAATCCCATTTCAACAACTTCCCGTTCACCATGATCGAACTCATTTTGAGCGTTGCGGGATTCAGAAAAATGAGATCGGCTCTTTTTCCTTCTCGCAACTTTCCAACACCCTTCAAACCGAAAAAGTTTGAAACGTTAACTGTAAAAGGCTTCAAAGCGTCTTCAACTTTCATGCCATCACGAACACAATTTTTAAAAGACTCAAGAAGTACTGAACAATTGGAAATTCCCATAGAAACGAAATTCCCATCTTTATCGAAAGTCGGCAGGCTTCCCTGAGCATCACTGCTCACTAGAACATGATCGATGTCCCCTCCGTTTTTCAGAAGATAGCGGACGGCATTTTCCACGCAAACAGATCTACTGTTCGAAGTACATGCCGTTAAGTCCACGAACCCCCCCATTCTTATCCATTGCGCGGCGTCTTTAAGTAAGTCATAGCTTCTGTTAACGTGTGTGGGGAGAAATGATGTGATCTCTATTTCATCGTCCTCGACAGCTTCAAAAAGTGGAGAAAGTTTCCTCTTTGAAGCACCAATATGGCATATTATCTTTCCACTTTTGCCAGACAACATGGAAGCAACATGGGCTTCAAGCGCAAGCCTTCGTATTTCTTCAACCCTTATCGCACTGGAGCGGTGATCCGAAATGGCAACTTCTCCCACTCCTATGACAGGATCCAGCAAAACTATATCTTTTTCAACGGATCCAGTCACCGTTTTTATCGGGTAGGTGTAGGAACCCGTAACCATGTAAGCGTTCATTCCCTCTTCACGGAGCGCTTTGATTTTTGCGAAAAGAGAGATCAAAGATCTGGTCACCGAATCGGTTCCAAGCAACCCTATCACACTGGTAACACCACACTTCAAAAGCTTAGTCGACTCTATCTCGGGTATTCTCGAGGTGAATCCTCCTTCTCCACCTCCACCAATAACATGAACATGTCCGTCTATAAAACCAGGAACTGCCATTTTACCGTTGAGATCTTCTTCAGCTACGTTTGGAAAAAAAGTACCCCCCTCAACTATCTTTTCTATGCGATCGTTTGCTATTAATACGTTTTTCTTCCCAAGATAATTTGGCGCGTACAGTTCCACGTTTTTTAGAATTTTAAGCATAGAATACCCTCCCTCGCTTCGTCTTTACTTAGCAAAGTTCATGCCAACATTCATAGAAGTGCAAGAAAACGTTATGAAGGGCTGTGAAGACAGATGTTTCGAAGTTCTACAGAATCCAATCGAAGAGGCGATTTTATCTAAAATGGATCGTAAATTGGAGTAATTGGAAAATATATTAAAAATTTACTTATAAACTAAGGAAATAAAATGGTACCCTAATTGGGTAAGAGTTGTCCCTTTTCTTCCCTTTGCCACAGATATGTAGCCGGTATCGTTGAGCTTTTCCAAAATTCTTCTAACTTCGCTCTCGCTTAGATTACAAGATGCGGCTATTTTTTCCCTTCCCACATTTTCCCGTTCTTTTATGAATTCGAGTATCTTTATCTCGTTTGCGCTTATATTCCTGTCAACAGGTTCTAAAAGTTTTTTAGACAAGTACGAAGGAACGTCTTGCAATTCTATCTTCCCCGTAAAAAGATTTCCAACGTAATCAACAAAGTTTTCAACTTCCCGAACGTTACCAGGCCAATCGTAATTTTTCAAAAGGCTCATAAGATCGCTGACTATTAAAATATCGTAGTTCCTTTTTTCGATCAAAAAACTCACAAGTTTTTCGAGATCATCCATTCTTTCCCTAAGAGGAGGAATTCTGAGCTGAAAAGTGGAAATCCTGTAAAACAGATCCATTCTGAATTTCCCTTCTTCCATCATTTGAAGCAGGTTTCCGTTGGTTGCGGCTATGACACGTACATTTACGGGGATCAATTGAGTTCCACCAACTCTTATGATCTCCTTTTCTTGCAAAACCCTGAGCAATTTCGATTGGAGCAGCAAAGGCATTTCGGAAATTTCGTCCAAGAAAATCGTGCCGTTGTTTGCCACTTCAAAAAGACCAAGCTTCCCACCTTTCTTTGCACCCGTAAACGCTCCTTCGACATATCCAAAAAGTTCACTTTCCAAAAGCTCTTCCGAAAGCGCCGCACAATTTATGGGAACAAAGGGGCCTTTTGATCTCTTGGAATAATTGTGTATGGCTTGGGCGAATAACTCTTTTCCAGTTCCACTTTCACCTTCAAGCAATATTGGGGCATCGGAAAGGGCCATTTTCTTGGCAAGTTTTACGATCTTTTGAATCTTTTCTCCGCCTATGACATCAGGAAAGTTAGCATGGGCTCTCATGCCGGATTTCCTGACTTTTACCACGTGTTTTCTCTCTATCTCTCTGTGAAGTTCAACGGGATAAAAAGATAAAATCACAGTTCCAAGAGGAGTATCCTTTACATTTAACACCATCTCGGTACCACTCAATTCGATTATCTCGTTGAGCAACTCCCCTTCAACCGTTTTCAAGCCGAGTTTTTCAAGAATAGGTTTTACACTCTTTCCAACCGCGTAATTCGCTTTGACATGAGTGTACTCTTCTGCAAAACGGTTGAAGAAAATCACTTTTCCATTTTCCTTTGAATAAGCCATAACCGCCTGCCTTGCCACGGAAAGTACAGTTTCAAGTTCAAGCCTTACCGCCGCCATTTCGAAAAGGAATTTCTGCAAAGCCGGTTGAGTGGACTTAACTTTTTTGGAATACTCAGAGAGTTTTTGAAGGTCCTTCCATTCGAACAATCCTAATCTGAAGAGAAGTTCAAGAATTACCGATGGATCGAAAATTCGATTGCCCACATCGATGACCTTCTTGATAAAAGAAGGAACGTATTTGGTTTCTCCAGGTGTTATGGCAACGCTCACCTTTGGAAAACCCTTACATCCTGGATAATACGGATGCAAATCCAGAAGGAGACCGAATTCTTTGAACAAACTCACCGTTTCTTCTGCGGTCTCCTTGGTATCATTCACAACAAGCGCGGAAGTACCCTCTGGAATTCTTTTGAGTTTTCTCCAACCTTGCATCGTCACAGTCCTGCGCGGACTCAAAACCGGCGTTGATTTATCAAAAGGAGTGTAAACGTATTTGGCCACTGCTCCACCTGACAAAAGAACCACATCCACATCGCACCTTACCGGCACGTTTTCATCGGTAACAACGTAGCGGATGAACTCCACGTCATTTCCCAAAAATTGCCTTAGTTCGTCTTCGAGAAGCTCGGCTACCTCACCCTTTGATGAAACTATCCC
>CAYYEU010000078.1:0-4890 GCA_964470975.1 uncultured Mesoaciditoga sp.
TGACCCATTTTTTCCCGCTATGGGCTTCAGACTGTGCACGTTCGTTTTCGTGATGTGGAAATATGAGGTCACTTCCACCAGCGTGTATGTCAAAAGAATCTCCAAGCAAAGTTGAAGACATAACGGAACACTCTATATGCCACCCCGGTCTACCCTCACCCCAGGGACTTTCCCATTTTGGCTCATCAGGTTTTGCCGCTTTCCAGAGGGTGAAATCGAGCGGATCGTCTTTTGACTCGTTGATCTCTATTCGCGATCCGGCACGCATATCGGCAGGGTTCCTGTGTGAAAGGGCACCATAACTTTTGAAGGCGCTGACATCGAAGTAGACGTCTCCATTGTTGGAATAGGCAAAACCCTTTTTTTCAAGATCGACTATGAAGTCTATTATCGCCTTTACAAAATCTGTAGTGCGTGGATGAAAAGTGGCCGGCTTTATTCCCAACACACACGAGTCGTTGAAATACTCTGATATGTACCTGTCAGAAAGCTCTTTGGAAGAAACCCCTTCTTCATTTGCGGTATTTATGATCTTGTCATCTATATCAGTGAAATTTTGAGCGTAGGTCACGCTGTATCCACGATATTCAAGATACCTTCTAAAACTGTCAAATACAACGGCAGTGCGTGCATTCCCAACATGTATGAGATTGTAAACCGTTGGCCCACAAACGTACATCTTAACCCTGTTTGGCTCCAAAGTTTTAAGCTCTTCTTTTTTTCCACTAAAAGTGTTCGTTATCCTGATCATCTTAAACCTCCAAAAATTTCCTTAACCTTGAGATCACGTTTTCTCTGCCAAGAAGGAATATCAAGCTTACAAGATCAGGTCCAGAAGTTTTTCCTGTTAAAATTTCACGCAAAGGATGGTAAAAGTCTTTTCCCTTAACTTTTGTCTCTTTGATAACCTGTTTTGTAACTTCCAAAACCGATTGAGGAGTCCATTCATCCATCGATTCGTAAGCGTTTTGAAGCTCTTTGAATGCCACGATAGTACCATTTCCCTCTAAGGATTTTTGAAGTTCTTCATTTACACTTGGAACCTCAAAGTACACCTTCAGTTTCTCCGGAATCTGCGTCAAAACTTCCACTTCGTTTTTAACGGATGAAAGCGCGGCAGTTACCCATTTTCGGCTTGCACTGTATTCTTCTTCAGAGAGAACATTTGGTATCAAGAACGGCTTTGCAGTCAAATAAAATTCATCATCTGATAATTTCCTGATATATTGCCCATTCATCCACGTGAGCTTCTTCTCGTCGTAAACTGCGGGATTTTTTGACACGCGATCGAAATCGAATTTTTTCACGAGTTCTCTCATATCCACTATTTCTTTGAGCTCGGGGTGCGACCACCCAAGAAGTGCTAAGTAGTTGATCATCGCTTGAGGAAGATATCCCCTTTGTCTGTACTCCGAAACCGAAGTTGAACCATGACGCTTGCTAAGACGCGTCCTATCAGGGCCTAAAATCGTTGAAAGGTGCGCAAATTCAGGCATTTCAAAGCCCAATGCTTCGTAAAGGGCCATCTGCTTTACCGTATTTGAAAGGTGATCGTCTCCGCGAATAACATGCGTGATCTCCATAAGTGCGTCGTCTATGACCACGGCAAAGTTGTAAATTGGCAGACCGTTAGATCTGAGAATCGCGAAATCACCCACAGAATCCGATCCGAAATGCACGTCGCCTTTTACGAGATCTTTTAAAACACGATCTTTTCTTTCCATCGCAAAATATATTGCCGGCTTCTCACCCATTTCTTTACGCCTTTCCACTTCTTCAGGGCTTACAAGAGATTCAAGCATTTCGCGCGTGTAATGTGGAGTTTGAGAGTTGGAAATCAACTTTTCTCTGAGTTTTTCTATTTCCTCTGATTCAGCATAAACTTGGTAAGCCTTTCCTTCTTCTACAAGTTTTTCGGCGTATGAGGTGTAAATGTCAAGCCTTTCACTTTGTCTGTATGGCCCATGTGGTCCACCAATATAGGGACCTTCTTCCCATTCAAAGCCAAGCCATTTCAAATCGTCGATCAGGCTTTCTTCTGATTCCCTTGTCGATCTTTCAACATCGGTGTCTTCTATTCTAAGAACGAATTCACCACCATGTCTTTTGGCGTATAAATAAGAAAATAGAGCTGTTCTGGCGCCTCCGACGTGCAAGTATCCCGTCGGGCTTGGCGCAAAACGTGTTCTGACCATGATGATTCCTCACTTTCCAACACAAAATTTCGAAAATATAACATCCAAAATATCTTCGGAGTATTTTCTTCCCACTAAAGAATCCAAAGCCTCAATCGCATTTCTTATGTTGATGTCCAAGACATCCACTGGATAACCTATTTTTTGCGCTCTTTCGGCTTCTTTGAGCTCCAATACGCATTTACTCAAAAGTTGGTATTGTCTTTCGGCTATGATAACCGCTTCCGCCGAGTTCACGTTTTCGGCGACTCTTCTTGCCAAATTTGATATCTTTTCACGCAATTTTTCTATGCCATGTCCTGTTTTGGCAGAAACGTTGAGAGCATCTTTCAATTGCCGCTTTACCAAATCACTTTTGTTCACGACCACGATATCAGCTGGAAGTTCAAGCTGATTTTCCTCAGACGTGGCGTCAAGGATGTGTACTTTTATATGGGCTTCTTCAGCCGCTTTTATCGCACGATCCACTCCCAACTTTTCCACTTCATCCAAAGTCTTTCGAATGCCGGCTGTGTCTACTATTTTAACTTTTAAACCATTTACGAATATCTCGGCTTCCACTGTGTCTCTCGTCGTACCAGGGATCGGTGTTACTATGGCTCGTTCTTTGCCTACAAGGGCGTTGAGTATAGACGATTTTCCAACATTGGGAGCTCCTAACAGTGCAACTTTAACCCCTTCTATAGCCGTCACGGCCGGATCGTACGTTGAAAGTATCTTTTCCATTCTCTTAATCGATGTGGATATATTCAAATCGAACTCGTCTTCGAATTCGTCCGGATAATCGATTCTCGCTTCTATTTGGGCGGATATGTTTAAGAGGTTCATTCGCTCCCTGCTGACCATCTTTGAAAGGGCTCCATCCATCGTTTTTCTGGCGATTTCGATGCCCACATCGCTTGTAGAATCGATGAGCTTTTCAACGGCTTCTGCCATGGTCAAGTCCATCTTGCCATTCAAAAAGGCACGCTTGGTGAACTCCCCGCCTTCTGCCAATCTGGCGCCCGAGCTTATCAGTGCCCTTACCGCTTTTGAAAGGATAAGTGGGTTCCCGTGAAAAGAAATTTCCACCATATCCTCGCCGCTGTACGTGCGAGGCGATTTGTAGAAAGTGACAACGACATCGTCCAAAATTTTTTCTCCCAGCATGAATTTAGAATAAGTTGCCACCCTCTCTTTCGGAGAAATTTGCAAATGCTTCAAGGTGATTTTCCATGAATCCGGACCGCTTAGCCTTACAATTCCAATTGCTGCCCTGCCAGCTGCGGTGGAAACGGCAACTATCGTGTCGCTCACCATTGATAACCGATCCCCACCTCTGGTGTCATTTGCGATGGCCAGATGATTTCGTGTGATGTGTTGAAGGCCAGCAGTTCTTTGAACAATCCACCAAATACCTTGAAGTTATAAACCGAAAGTCCGACTCTTACAATGCCAGAGAGTAAAAACGCGTTCGCGTTGACTTGATTGGCAAAGAGCAGAGAACCCATCACTCCACCCTCTCCAAATAAGAAGAAATTTGGGAAAAGCTTGTATTCAAAGCTAAGCCCTGCCCCCTGATTCAAAGAAATTGCCGCGCTGTTGCCGGAAATTCCGGTTGAAAGGTAGAAAAAACCCACTTCTTCCTTCACTTCAGCCCCGATTCCAGCGTTTATGTAGCCAATCTGAACGGATTGTGCAAAAGAAACAGTTGCCAAAATGGCAATTAACAGCAAAAATGACAGATATTTGTTCAATTCAAACACCTTCCATACAAAAAATTTCAAGATTCATCTTGATGATACCACAACTTCAACTCGAATTGAATGAGAAAATTTCACCTCGTGACCATGATGTACGAAAGATGTCCAACCAATCTCTTTGAAATTTTTGGGCCGAGAATACTTGTCCCTAAAAGGGGCTCATTGCCATCCACAAATAGTCTCAGACATTATCAAGAAAGAACCTCTGCATTCAACGCATTCTTTGAATTCATCGATTTACAACACTTTTAGCTGACCATGAAAATCCTTTCCATCGGGAAAGTAATGCGAAGCGGTGGAAGGACTACATCTGCCTTCAAAGTAAAATCACCGCTCCGCCAGCTAACGCTAAAAGTAATGACGAACCAAGGGAATGCCTTACTTAATTCACGCGAGTTTTATATCTTCTTCTTTTGGACCGAAAGAAATGTACTCTACTTTTCTTTTGAGAGTTTTCTCAATTATGAACAAGAATTCTTCAAATGCCCTGTCCTGCAAATTTTTCCAGCCTTTCAAGTACTCGATCTTCGGTTTTGCGCTTTCAAGATCGTAAGGCAAAACCTCTCCTTCGTATTCTTGACAGATTCCAATTTTATCAAAGCCATTCAAGACATCGGCCTTTGTCATGACAAGGTGATCCACGTTGGCAATATCACATGCGTATTTCAAGAGCGCCAAATCGATCCATCCACATCTTCTTGCTCTGCCAGTAGTAGATCCAAATTCTCCTCCAGCTTTTCTCAATTTTTCAGATTCTTCACCAAAAATTTCTGTCGGGAATGGGCCAGAACCAACGCGAGTTGTATAGGCCTTGAAAACGCCAAAAACCTCAGGGTTTTTGTTAAAAAGCCCAGAAAAGTAAGGTGCAGAAGAAGGCAAACAAGATGTGGACGTAACGTAAGGGTAGGTACCGTACATTGGATCGAGCATGATCGCTTGAGTCGCCTCGAAAA
>CAYYEU010000079.1:0-4848 GCA_964470975.1 uncultured Mesoaciditoga sp.
GTTGAATAAGTATTGTAATTGGAGAGAGGTAGCGTTTTTCATCATATTGTATTGGAGGGATGAACGTGGACGTCAAATTCGAAGTTGTAAAAATGGAGTACCCTGAAAATACGAACATCATAGTGGGACAGACACATTTCATCAAGACGATTGAAGATCTCTACGAGGTAATGGCAACTTCTTCACCCAATGCGAAATTCGGTGTCGCCTTCAACGAAGCATCTGGTGTTTGTTTGATACGCCACGATGGCAACGATGAAGAGTTGGAAAAATGTGCGATAGAAAACGCCAAAAAGATAGGTGCAGGCCACATTTTTATCGTTGTCATGCGTGACATCTACCCGATAAGTGTCTTGAACGCTATAAAATCCACTCAAGAAGTCTGCGCCATCTACGCTGCAACTGCAAACCCTCTTCAAATTGTCGTTGCCGTTACCCAACAGGGGCGTGGTGTGATGGGTGTTGTGGACGGTTTCCCACCTAAAGGTGTGGAAAAAGATGAAGATATTTCAAAACGTAAAAGTCTTTTGCGCCAAGCTATAAAGTACAAGAGGTGAAAAAGGATCAGAATCCTCCCCTTCCTCCTCCTCCAAATCCTCCTCCAACGTCTCCACCAAAACTCCCACCTCCACTTGAGGACTCTGAAGAATGTGCAATGGCATAGTACGGAAGTCGAGAAATCGACGTGTACCAGTAGAGATCTGTCAAGGCAGGATAAAGTGGAGAGTCCTCCATACCTTTGGGGTTTATCTCCTTTATCGCTTTTGAAACTTTTTTGGCGATGCCAATGGCCGTTCCGTAAATTAAATATTGATCCCATAACACCACAGATTCCGGTGCCTTTTCTTTTATAAGAGAGTAATCAGACAAATATTTTTCAAAATTCTTCCATCTTAAATAATACTCTCTTCCCACTTTAGTCCATCTTCCAAAAACGTCTTTGGGAAGTACCAACATTATCCAAGCAACCGTCCAATCGATAAAAGCGAACCATGAAACCATTTGGAGAATTTGTGGATATTCTCTCCCTTCCATTACCAACCAGGCGATCAACGCCAATGGGAGAAGGATCAAAACGGCAACCGCAAGTGTCTTCGCCAACGTGTTTCCATAAGTTACGATGTAATTTCTTGTTTCTGCTTTTGAACCCACCTCAATTTGCCATGTTTGATAATCAGAAAGAAATTTTTTGGAGTATGAGACGTTTCCCTTCATCAAATCTTTTAAGCTCTCCGGATCGAATATTCCTTCCGTGGCATATGGCTTTATCACGAGTTTCAAAAGTAAACTTTCGGTTTCGTCTAAGGGCTTATTCCCAGATTGTAGTTTAAACGCGCCTTTCCCTGCAAAAGAAAGGTATCCCTTGTCAACTAAGCCCAGAACCGTTGAACTAAACCCATCAGAATCCGGATTGGAGACAAGTCGTTTGACTATTGAATTCACAATGGCTGGTGGATCGTTGTACGGGATTTCCCGTTCATATTCAGAGTGCAGTTCGACTTTCGGCTCTACCCCGAAGAAGTAGAAAGACACGAACGGGATCACTCCCGCGAGGGCTAAAAGGGCAAGTGCAAGAATCCATATCCATTTAGCTTTTTCAAAGTAAGAATTTTCTATCCCTGTTATTTCACTGTAAGTTTTGTTTACAGTCGAAAAGTACGCAACGTGGATTTTTGAAAGTGCGAATCTTGCTTCAGCGTAAGCGTTTGGTGGTAAATTGTGATAAACGATCGTGAACATGTTTCCTTCCCTGGTGATGCTATGAGGGACATCCATTGGGTGCACGAAAACATCCTTTACTTTGTAAATCGGATCGAAATTGTACACAACTTTTAGCTCAGGTATCCAAGAAGGCGTTCCTTTTCCCCAAAATTTGTGAAAGAATTGAGAGAAATCACTTCCAGTTTGCACTCCGCCGACGATATCGTAATCGAGATTCATTGAAACACGATCTCCGCCGGGCTTGGGGATGTTGTAGCCACTGTTGAGATATATCCTCAAATTGAATCCATTTGGGCCTATCGCTCCCATTTTGTTTTTGATTTTTGCGCCATTTACAGAAACTTTGAAATTTTCAAGGCGGACTTCGTGGGGTAAATCCATGTAAGGCGCCAACCCATGGTAAGGCTTTACAAAGGTGTAAAATTCATTTTCGTGAATGTGCGCGATCCCATTTTTGGCGATGTTCACCGCTATATCGGCTTTATCGACTTTCAAAACGGAGTTCCAAGTGCTGAAATATCCATTTATCCAAAATGTTCCCAACAGCCCTAAGACCGCTGCCACAACAACGATGATGATCCTGATCGTCAGTGAACCTTTTTTCACTTTCTAACTCCTTCCGGCATCTTGCCAAACATCTCTTTTATTTCTGCTTTTCTTTCTTCATCGTCAAGTTCCGTGAGAAGTGATACCGTTTTTCCTCGTGTCATTTTCTTTTCAACTTTGAAGTGCTTATCAGCCATTGCCGCAATTTGTGGCATGTGTGTGATCACAACAAGCTGTGTGTGCGTGGAAATCTCTTTCAATTTCTTCGCCACCACATCCGCGGTTCTCACACCAACCCCCGATCCAACTTCATCGAATACGACCGTTTCAACAGGCAAACTTTTTCCCAAGGCAGCTTCAAGTGCCAAATAAAAACGAGACATCTCTCCACCAGAGACTATCTTAGAAATCGGCATCTCGTCAGTTCCTGGGTTAACTTGCCCCACGAATTCGATCCAATCTATCCCATTTTTCGTGAAAGCCGTTTCGTGTTGGATGAAATTCACCTTAGCCTCTTTCATTCCCAAATCATGGAGATTGCTTTCCGTTTTTTTCAGAAGTTCTTTCACAGATTTTGCCCTTCTGTTTTTTATCTCTACAGCCAGAGGCTCCATTTTCTCTTTCAAATCTTTGAGATGTTTTTTTGCCTTCTTGAGTGAGTCGGATTTTTTGCGCAACTTGTCCATGTGTTCTCGCATCTTCCCAGCGTTTTCGTAAACATCCCTTAACGTGGGTCCGTATTTCCTTTTAAGTCTTTCTACCTCTGAAATCCTATCCTCAAGTTCTAAGAGCTTCTCTTCATCCACGTTTTGTGTATCACCGTATCTTTCAATGCTGTGAGAAAGTTCTCTAATGTCTTCCTCAATTTCCTCCATTGTATCTAAAAATTCCTGGGATTTATCATCTAAAAATCTCAGCTCTTTTAATCTTCTTAGCAGATTTTGGGAGATATCCTCTAATCCGTTTTCCTCGTTCATCAGATATGAAATTTCTTGAATACTTTTCACAATCTCTCTGGTGTTGGACAGTCTTTTGTAATCAGAAAGGATCCCATCGTATTCTTCGTCGGTAACAATCGCTCGTTCTATCTTTTCAACTTCCTCTTCAAGTTCTTCTATTTCTCCTTTGGTGTCCCAATAAGCATCGTTGGAATCCAAAAAATGCTTGATTTGCATGTACTCTTGAAAAAGGCCTTGGTATTTTTCAATTTTTTCTGGCAGTTTGGAATCAAAAAGGTCAACGAAATTGGTGTGAGTCTTCGGATCTCTGAGCATTCCTGGAGATCCCTGAGTGTGAATCGCCATAAAAGAGTTGACGATCTCCCTCAGTTGGGAAATACCGATTATCGAACCGTTGAGCCTGGCACTTGTACGGGAAGGGGAAACTCTAACACTGACGATCGTTTCTTTTCCCTCTGAAGAAATAAAACGGGCCTCCACCTCACTTTTATCCTTTGCCATTGGAGGTTTTTCTCCAAGTAGAACTTTTAGCATGGATAAAAACAAGGACTTGCCAGCTCCGGTCTTTCCGGTGATAACGTTCATACGATTTGAAAAATCAACATCCACTTCGTCGAAAAGTACGAAGTTTTTGGCATGTATTTCCGCAAGCATTTAAAATCCCCTTTTGTACTCCGACCCATCCTTTGTTCTTTTTACAAATCCGTAGTTGACAAGATACCTTCTCAACGCGATGTGATCTTCATGGATGGGTGCTAAAATCGCGTTCACTTCGTTTTCGGTGTACACACGATTTTTCTTGAAATTGCGCGCTATTTCTTTCAAAGTGTAAAATTTAGCGGAATGTTTGGAAGGCCAAGTTTTAAGCGAACCGTCTTCGTTGAAGAAACGCCTTTTTACTTCTTCACGCCATCGCTTGCCAAGATTTTTCGCATCTTGAGTCAAGATCTTTTTCTTGTACCTTACGGGAATCAGTTCCATCAGCTCGGTGTGCTTTTTCACCCTTCCACTTTCAAGGTATTCTTTTGTCTTGTTGATAACTGCTTTCCCTATACCTTTTGTCTCTTTCAACTTTTCCAAGTTAAGTCCTACTTTTTCCACAGCTTCGGCTGCCAAACGGTAAGTGCGGGATTTGAAGGGAATATCGCCAATGAAGTCTTCCGCTGCGGCCATTTCTCTGAATATCTTTGCCAATTCGACGGCATCCATAAAATTTCACCTCGGCAAATTATACCATCAAAATAAGGGCGGTTCTAAACCGCCCTTACAACACAAGTCCAAGTAGATCATTTAAGCATTGGAATATCTATGCCTTTTTCCTTTGCGGTTTTTATCGCTATGTCGTATCCCGCATCTGCATGGCGTGCAACTCCACTTCCAGGATCGTTGTTAAGCACTCTCGAAAGTTTTTCGTCTTCGAGTTTTGTTCCATCGGCCACACAAACCATACCGGCGTGAATCGAGTAACCTATGCCTACTCCACCGCCATGGTGAACTGAAACCCAAGTCGCACCAGATGCCGTGTTGAGCAGGGCATTAAGAATGGGCCAATCGGCTATCGCATCTGAGCCATCCTTCATGGCTTCGGTTTCCCTGTACGGGGATGCAACAGAACCTGTAT
>CAYYEU010000080.1:0-4789 GCA_964470975.1 uncultured Mesoaciditoga sp.
TGGTAGACGGAAAGAAAATGTCGGAACGTTTGAGATTTGCGGTGGCATTTTGGCATACTCTCAATTACGACGGTTCCGATCCGTTTGGAATGGGTACAATGCAAAGGCCATGGTCAAAGATCTCAGATCCAATGGAATTAGCTTTAACAAAAGTAGATGCAATTTTCGAACTCTGCGAAAAATTGAATGTCGAATACTTTTGCTTTCATGATAGAGACATTGCCCCAGAAGGAAATACGTTAAGGGAAACCAACAAAAATTTGGACGTAGTTGTCAGTCACATCAAGGACCATATGAAAACCTCTAAAATTAAGTCATTGTGGGTAACGGCCAACATGTTTTCTAATCCGAGATTTGTCCATGGTGCTGCCACATCTCCAAATGCTGAGGTGTTCGCTTACGCGGCTGCACAAGTTAAAAAGGCTCTTGAAGTTGCAAAAGAAGTTGGAGCCCATAATTACGTTTTTTGGGGTGGGCGCGAAGGATATGAAATATTGTTGAATACTGATATGGAATTTGAGCTCGAGAATATGGCGAGATTTTTACATATGGCTGTGGATTATGCTAAAGAAATTGGCTTTGATGGCCAGCTCCTCATAGAACCTAAGCCCAAAGAGCCAACAAAGCATCAGTACGATTTCGATGCTGCAAGTGCTATCGCTTTTTTGCAAAGATATGATCTTTTCGATCATTTCAAGTTGAACATAGAGGCAAATCATGCCACGCTTGCGGGGCATACATTTCAACACGAATTGAGATATGCGCGTATCAACGGAAAACTTGGAAGCATAGATGCAAACCAGGGTGATCTCTTACTTGGTTGGGACGTCGATAGGTTTCCAACAAACATTTACGAGACAACTCTTGCAATGTATGAGGTCATTAAAAACGGTGGATTGCATAATGGTGGTCTCAACTTCGATGCGAAGGTCAGAAGAGGATCTTTCACAATTGAGGACATTTTCAAAGCACATATTGCAGGCATGGATACGTTCGCGGCAGGGTGGGAAATAGCCCACCGAATAATAGAAGATGGATTACTCGATGATATCGTTTCTAAGAGATACCATGACTACAAGGATGGTATCGGGAAAGGCATTGTTTCAGGAAAAGCGGATTTTAAAACCCTGGAAAGATATATCATAGACAAAAATGAGATTGTCAACGTTTCTGGAAAACAGGAAGAATTAGAAGCTCTGCTAAATTATTACATACTGAATTATCAAGCATAGGGTGTGAGAAATTTGATATTTTTAGGGATAGATCTTGGGACAACTGGTGTTAAGCTCGTTGCACTTTCCAAGGAAGGAAAAGTGTTATTCAAGTGCTTCGAAGAATACAATCTGTATACACCTAAACCTGGGTGGTCAGAAGAAATTCCATCCGAGTGGTGGAAAGCGGTCCTAAAATCACTGAAATTGGCCGTCAAGTTCCTGGAGAAAGATAGTGAGATAAAAGCTTTGGCTTTGAGTGGTCAAATGCATGGATCGGTTTTTCTCGATAAAGGCGGAGAAGTGATAAGACCTGCGATACTTTGGAATGATACAAGATCCTTCAGCCAACGAAAAGAAATAGAGGATAAAATTGACAGAGAAACACTTTTGAAAAATGTTCAAAATCTTCCTCTGGAAGGATTTACCGCTCCTAAGATATTGTGGTTAAAAGAAAACGAACCCGAAAATTATTTGAAACTTTGGAAGGTGATCCTTCCGAAGGATTACATAAATTACAAGCTGACGGGACGAATATGCACGGAGCCAACTGATGCATCAGGAACGGCACTTTACAATGTTATAAGTAAGAAGTGGTCAAAGGAAGTAATTGAAGACGTAGGTTTTAGCATGGATGTTTTCCCTGAAGTCGTAAAATCGACAGATGTTGTTGGGAAAATCTCAGAAGAAGTTTCAAAAGAAACTGGAATAAGCGAAAAATGCCTGGTAATAGCTGGAGGGGCTGATAATGTTTGTGGAGCGGTGGGATCTGGCGTGGTATCCGAAGGCCAAATGTTAGTGAGCGTTGGATCATCTGGGGTAATATTCCTTCCAACAAGTGAGCCGCAAAAGAGGGATCCAGAAGGAAGACTGCACTTTTTCAAGCATGTCGGAGATTTGTGGTACAACATGGGAGTTACTCTCTCTGCAGGTCTTTCTTTGAAATGGTTCAAGGAAACTTTTGAAAAATGTGAATTGACAAATCAAGAAAAAAGTAAGAACGTCTACAATCTTATGATAAAGAAAGCTCAAAAGGTGCCTTTAGGAAGCGAAGGATTATATTATTTGCCATACCTTAATGGAGAAAGAACACCTTACATGGATGCAAAAGCCAGAGGAATATTTTTGGGATTCTCATTAAGACATGGAAAAGAGCATTTCATTCGAAGTGTGTTGGAAGGAGTAGCGTATTCATTAAGGGATTCTGTGGAAATAGTTAAAGGGCATGGATTAAAAATAAAAGAAGCAAGAATAATTGGAGGAGGAGCAAAGAACGAATTTTGGACTCAAATTATATCAGACGTTTTAAACGTTGAAATAAACACTTTGATGATGGATGAAGGCCCTGCTTTCGGAGCGGGCATACTTGCAGCAATTGGCTCAGGAGTTTACACCAACGTTGAAGAAGCAGTGAGATTAATGGTTAAAACGAAAAGAACGTTCAAACCTATTCCGAGAAATGTTGACGAGTATGATAAACGATACGATATCTACAAAGACATTTATCATGCGAACGCTACGATAATGTCAAAATCCTTTGATGTTGAAAAAGAGGCACGGAGGACTAAACATGTGTAAGATCATTGTTGGAGGTCACATATGTTTGGATATAATACCAACTTGGAAGGAAGGAAACTGGAAGAAACTTTTACCAGGAAGTTTAGTTGTCACGGACGAACTAAAATTTTCTACCGGAGGTTGCGTTGCCAACACGGGTATTTCATTAAAACGATTAGGAATAACTCCTCTTTTGATAGGAAAAATCGGAAATGATGAAATAGGAAAACTAATTATAGATGTGATCGAGTCTAACGGTAAAGGATTGTCAGATCATCTTATCGTGAGTTCTAAAGATCACTCTTCTTACACGATCGTTTTAAGTCCCCCAGATGCTGACAGAGCATTTTTACATTACCCTGGAGCAAACGATACTTTTTGTGCGCAAGAGATAGAATTCAGCAGTTTAAAGGCTTCGGAGGTTTTCCATTTTGGTTATCCTCCTGTAATGAAACGAATGTCTGAAAACGACGGTAAAGAACTCGTTGAAATATTTACCAAGGCCCATGAGCTTCAAATGGTGACGAGTCTTGATATGACAATGCCAGCTCCAACTTCATCTTACGGTAAAACAAATTGGAAGAAATTTTTGAAAAATGTCCTTCCACATACCGATGTTTTTCTTCCAAGTGTTGGTGAATTGTTTTACATGCTCGGAATGAACCTTCCTCTCACGGTTGAAACGTTGCGCTCAGTTTCGGAACAGTTGATTCAATGGGGGGCGCAGATGGTGATTATAAAGATGGGAGAGAATGGATTGTATTTTCGATCAGAAGAAATTTCTAATTCTCTCACTGAGTTGGTATCTGATCAATGGTCAGAAAGAGAGTTGATTGCACCCGCATTCAAAGTGAAAATTGCCGGGACTACAGGGGCAGGTGATGCTTCCATTGCGGGATTCTTAACGGGATTCGTTGAAAAAATGGATCCTTTCAAAACGTTGGCTATCGCATCAGCGACAGGGGCGTTCTGCGTTGAAGAGATTGATTCAACAAGTGGAGTCAGGCCGCTTTCCACAGTTCTTGAGAGAGTTGAAAAAGGGTGGGAAATGACACGGCCAAAAATGAAAGTTAACAATTGGAAAAAGGGGAAATACGGGGTGCTTATAGGTTTTCACGATAAGGATAAGTGAAGAAGGAGGTTGCTGAATTGTGATCACCAGAAAAGAATATGAAAGAGCGAGAAAAAAAGTGCTTGAGTATTTTGAAAAAGCACACATAATTTTGACGGACAAGGAGAAGAAAAGCATTGAAATTGCAGATTTAGGACTTAATCAGTTGGAAAGAATAGGCATACAAATTGTTACGTATATCAATACAGATAGATACTGTGCGAAAGAGATGGTGCTCTTTCCAAGTCAAACATGTCCAGAGCATAAGCATCCGGATCATGACGGGCAAAGGGGAAAAGAAGAAACTTTCAGATGTAGATATGGCGAGGTTTATCTTTTTGTTGAAGGAGAAGAAAACGAAAGGCACGTTGAACCTCCAGACAAAGAAAATTTTACGGTTTTCCATGAAATAATGTTGAAACCAGGTGAACAACACACAATTCCTCCAAACACCCTCCATTGGTTTAAAGCAGGTAACAAAGGAGCCGTTATTTCTGAATTTTCATCACATAGTGATGATGCCTCTGACGTATTTACGGATTCAAGAATAAAAAGAATTCCAGAAGTGGAATGAAGGGAGAAGGTATGAATCTCAAAGAATTCAGAATATCAAAACTTTTAAATTCTAAAAGTGGAAAATCCGTTGTGATACCAATAGACCATGGACTTGTGATGGGAAATGTTACAGGTCTCTCAGATCCAATCGAAACTTTAAAAAAGCTGATAGACTTGAAAGTGGATGCTACACTTATCAGTCCAGGACTCGCAAAGATCACGCTTGAACTCTTTGCATCAAGAAATGTTCCTGCCAGAATTCTTACCGCTGATCTTCCTCTGATATCCAATACTCCTGGTGGAAGTGGTGAAGTGATTGGCCATGAAACCATTTCAACGGTTGAATTTGCACTTA
>CAYYEU010000081.1:0-4779 GCA_964470975.1 uncultured Mesoaciditoga sp.
GGAGCTACGTACTTATTTCCGAATTTTTTAATATTTCTCTTAAGGCATCTCCTGTATATGAAGAAGGGCATTCCATGATCTTTTCAGGCGTCCCCGTGCACACTACGTATCCACCGTTCTCGCCACCTTCAGGCCCAAGATCCACCACGTAATCCGCATTTTTAACGACGTCCAAATTGTGTTCTATGACGACCACGGTATTTCCGCGATCCACCAATTTTTGAAGGACCCCCACCAACTTTTTAACATCATGAAAGTGCAGGCCAGTTGTGGGCTCATCGAGAATGTAAAATGTTTTACCGGTCTGGGGTTTCCGTAATTCGGAAGAGAGCTTGACACGTTGAGCCTCTCCTCCAGAAAGTGTGGTTGCCTGCTGGCCAAGCCTTATGTAACCAAGTCCAACGTCGTGCAAGGCTTTCAAAGGAGAAGTGATCTTGGGTACGTCTCTGAAAAATTTAAGTGCCTCGTCTACTGACATATTCAGTATTTCACTTATGTTTTTCCCATGATACGTAACTTCAAGAGTCTCTCTGTTGTATCTCTTGCCATTGCACACGTTACATTCGACGTAAACGTCCGGCATAAAGTTCATTTCAACACGTATGACTCCCTGACCGGAACAAGCTTCACACCGCCCACCTTTAACGTTAAAACTAAATCTTCCAGGAGCGTAACCTCGTATTCTGGACTCTTCAGTCATGGCAAACAGTGCACGAATGGCATCAAAAGCCTTAGTGTACGTTGCAGGATTGGATCTTGGCGTTCTTCCTATGGGACTTTGATCTATGGAAATAACCTTGTCTATATTTTCGAGGCCTGACATGGATTCGAACTTTCCTAAGGGCATATGGCTACGATAGATTCTGTTCATTAGCGTTGGGTATAACGTTTCCATGATCAACGAAGACTTCCCAGAACCAGACACGCCCGTCACACATATGAATGTTCCCAGTGGGAACTCAACATCTATGTGTTTAAGGTTGTTGTGGGAAGCTCCGTGTATGCTCAAATACCCTTGGGGTTTTCTTCTTTGCAAAGGCAAAGATATTTTCATTCTTTTACTCAAATACTTACCTGTAAGGGTGTCGGAGTCTTCTAATCCAGCCACATTTCCAGAGTACAAAACATTTCCTCCATGTTCTCCAGCTCCTGGCCCAATTTCAACCACATGATCGGCTCTTCTTATAACTTGCTCATCATGCTCAACCACTATCACCGTGTTTCCAAGATCACGCAGTCCTTCCAACATACGTATCAATTTATCAGTGTCTCGATGATGTAAACCTATGGTAGGCTCATCGAGAATGTATGTCACACCCACGAGCTTGGAACCTAATTGGGTGGCCAATCTTATTCGCTGAGATTCCCCACCGGAAAGCGTTGAAGCGCTTCTCGAAAGTGTGAGATATCCAAGACCCACTTCGATAAGAAACTTTATTCTTCTTCTCAATTCTGTTATGATTTCTCTTGCGATTTTTTCTTTTTCTGGTTTTAAGTTTAAAGTTTTGAAAAAATCGTAAGCTCTGATCACCGTCATATCCGAAATCTCGGCGATGTTCTTCCCCCCTACGGTTACAGCCAAAGCTTCTGGCCTTAACCTTTTCCCTCCGCAAGTTTTACACGTTTTGTGTATTAAAAAGTTGCGCTCTATCCACTCCCTGACTTCTTGGGATTCCGTATTTTCATATCTATCTTTTAAATGTTTCACAAGTCCTTTAAAACCTACCCCTCCATGAAGCACCGTGTCTTGGATCTCAGGGGAGAGTTTTCCAAATGGAAGGTCGGGATCTCCACCCATTTTCTCGATCGTTTTTTTTATTATAGAAAGCACAAACGATTTTCCGCTTCTGTAAGGAATTATTCCTCCATTCAAGACCGATTTAGATGGGTCCACCACGAATTCTTCTCCAACTTCTGTTGTGTAACCAAGCCCCGCGCATACGGGACACGCACCGTAAGGTGAGTTGAACGAAAAGAGCTTTGGGGATAGCTCAGGGAAACTTATTCCGCACACAGGACACGCGAGTTTTTCGCTGAAATACTCCAAATTGCCAGTGGAATAATTCATTATTTCAACTTGCCCATTTGCCTCTGCAAGGGCTATTTCCAAGGATTCAACTAGCCTTTGACGATTTTCCTTCCTGACTTTTAAACGATCTACGACCAATTTGATCGTATGCCTAACTTGTTTTTCTAATTTCATCTCTTCCTCTAACAAGTGTTCCTCACCATCTACATTTACTCTAAGAAAGCCACGGCGTTTAAGATAGTCAAATAGTGAACGGTACTCGCCTTTTTTTTCCACCGCGAGTGGTGCAAGTATCGCTATACGAGATTCCGGTTCGTGGTTTGCCTCTATTCTTTCAATTATTTCGTCCACACTTTGCTTCTCAAGCACCCTTCCGCACTTCACACAGTGAGGTTCTCCCACTCTCGCATAAAGAAGTCTGAGGTAGTCATATATCTCGGTAACAGTTCCGACTGTAGAACGTGGATTGTGAGAGACGCTTTTTTGATCAATAGCGATAACTGGTGAAAGGCCTTCTATCTCTTGGACATCAGGGCGCTTAAATTCTCCCAAAAATTGTCGCGCATAAGAAGAAAGGGACTCCAAGTACCTCCTCTGTCCCTCTGCGTATATGGTGTCAAATGTTAAAGAAGATTTTCCAGATCCAGAAAGTCCTGTTACGACCGTTAAGCTATTTCGTGGAATTTGAACACTTACATCTTTTAAGTTGTGGACTTTTGCACCTTTTATTTTAAGAAACTTCTCCAGAATTACTCACCTCTTCCACGATCTTGCAAGCGCGTGAGACGGTTTTTTCCACAACTCCTCGTTCTTTTCCTTCAACCATTATCCTTATCAAAGGTTCCGTGCCAGATGGCCTCAAAATTAACCTAATTCCTTCTTGTGAATTCGTTTCCTCAACGAATTTGATAATCCTTTTGTTTGACATTATGATTTTTTTGTCTTTCACTGAAATATTTTCCAGTTTTTGCGGATATCTTCTTATTTTTCGAGAAAACTCTTCAATGTCTACTCTGAATTTTAGACTCATGGATATCGTCTCAAAAGCTGTCAGCAGGCCATCACCTGTTGTGGCAAGATCCAAGAAAATTATGTGTCCCGATTGTTCGCCACCAAGTGTTGCCCCTATTTTCTGCATTTCTTCGAGCACATATCTGTCTCCTACTTTGGTTCTAACAAATCTGATCTTGTCTCTTCTTAGAGCTTCTTCAATGGCAAGATTTGTCATAATGGTTCCAACCACGGTGTCTGCTCCAAGCCTTCTGTTTTCTTTCATGGATTTTGCATTCAAAACGAGCATGTCATCGCCATCTATGACATTTCCATGCTTACCGACCATGATACACCTATCGGCATCACCGTCATGAATCACGCCGAAGTCCACGTCTGCATTTTCAATACGCTCTGACAAAAATTCAGGATGAAGGGCTCCACACTTTTCGTTTATGTTCACGCCGTTTGGATTGGAGTTGAACAGCGTTGCTTTTATGCCAATTTCACTTGCAATGACAGGAACTGTTGAAACGGCTGCTCCATTTGCAAGATCGAATGCCACTTTCACCCCATTGAGGTGTTCGTATCTCTTCGACATCCATTCAACGTACTCAGATAGCATGTTCTTTTCAATTCGTCTACCTATTTCAATGCTTTTCAAGTCATCGTTAAGATGTTTTTCTATTTCTTCTTCAAGCTCATCTGGAAGTTTGTATCCGTTCGAAAATATCTTTATCCCGTTGTGCATCCATGGATTATGGCTTGCACTTACCATGAATCCAACTGAGTGATTTTTATGCGTGAGCCATGCAAGGACGGGTGTTGGCATAACACCACATGTTGTAACGTTAAATCCCATAGAAAGTACGGACGAAACCAACGCCGCTTCCAGCATTTCTCCAGAAATTCTCGTGTCTCTTGCTATCAACACGTCATTCAAGGGATGATCGTAAGATTTCAAGACGTACGCAGTGGCTCTTCCAATTTTGAACGCCAGTTCGGCGGTAAGTTCTTCGTTTGCAATGCCTCTAACTCCGTCCGTGCCGAAGTACTTTCTCATTCTTCTTTCTCTTCTTCTATTTCTAAACCTTCAGCACTGAATTCTTCTGGGCGAACAAGGGGAAAAGCTATAACTTCTTTTATAGTTGGTGCATCCGTTGCGAACATGACAAGTCGATCTATTCCTATACCCAGTCCCCCAGTTGGAGGCATCCCGTATTCCAGCGCACGGAGAAAATCGTAATCCATCATTTGGGCTTCTTCATCCCCGGCTTGGCGCAATGCAGCTTGGGATTCAAATCTCTTACGCTGATCTATTGGATCGTTCAACTCACTGAACGCATTTGCCAACTCGTTTCCCAAAATTATCACTTCAAAACGTTCCGTGAGTCTCGGATCTTCTCGATGGCGTTTCGCAAGAGGTGATATATCAACCGGATGATCTATCAAAAACGTTGGATTTACCACCGTGTCTTCCACAAGATCCCACAGTTTCTCAATGTAATGGCCCCTTTCCATGACAGGTGGCAAGGCATCGTGCGCTTTTAGCACTTCAACCATCTTATCATCCGAGTCTTCGAGAATGTCAACTCCTAAATGCTCCCTTATGTAATCTCTCATTTTAACTCTTTTCCACGGGCGGCTGAAATCAACCTCTCGCCCTTGGTATGTGATCTTCAACGTTCCGTTTACCTCTTCTATTACGTGCGTGATCAATCTTTCGGTAAGATCCATCATGTCGTTGTAATCGGCGTAAG
>CAYYEU010000082.1:0-4778 GCA_964470975.1 uncultured Mesoaciditoga sp.
ACCACCAAAAGGTGTTGGATAATACCATTTTAAAATGCAGCATTCTTTGTTTTTAAGGAATGAAAGAGAACATGGAAGTGAAAAACTTAGAGAATTCGCGAAATATCATGCTATTAAGAACAAACAGTCACAAATCACCTTTGAACAGGATTTTTGTGTTTATTTGGCACGAAATCGCTTCGTATTGAACTTGACTTTTAAAGTGATAAAAAGATAGAATTTTTTTGAAAACGTTTTCTGGAGGTTTAAATGTCAAGTATCAAAGATGTTGCCAAAATGGCAGGTGTATCGATTTCAACCGTTTCAAGAGTTATAAACAACACAGCCAATGTAAGAGAAGATTTGAAAATTCGAGTTCTTAAGGCGGTAAAAAATCTTAAATACCGCTCTAATCCTTTGGCGCGTGGTTTAAAGGGATGGCCAACTCGCACGATAGGACTCATCATTCCAGATATAGAAAACCCTTTTTTCCCAGCAATGGTAAGAGGAGTTCAAGACGTCGCAAATAAAAATGGGTATGCCATATTTTTGTGCAATACAGATGGGGACACAGATTTAGAGGAAGCGCAATTCTCTCTCTTGTTAGAGAAAAAGGTTGACGGTATACTTTTGGTTACATCTATGTTAAATACTCCTTTTTTGAAAGAAAAACTTTCCTTACCTGTCGTGCTGATTGACAGATATGTGGAATTTAGCAAATTGTCTTACGTTGTTGTAGATCATACATTAGGGATGAATTTAATACTCGATCATTTAAGAAACATAGGAAGACAAAAAGCCGTGTTTTTAGGGTCAAAGCCTGTAACATCAGGTGCAAGAGAACGTTTTCAGATCTTTATGAAACATTACAGTAAAGAGCCAAAAATGAAATCTCGGGTTTTTTTTGGAAAATACACAGAAAAAAGTGGTTTTGATATGGCTAAAAAACTTTTAAAAAGCGGAATCAAATTCGATTCAGTGGTGTGTGGGAACGATTTAATTGCTTTTGGTGTCTTGAAAGCTTTTGAAAAAGAAAGAATCAACGTCCCAAATGAGGTATCAGTGGTTGGTTATGATGATATATCCTTCTCTATTTATCATTTTCCCAAAATAACAACAATTCACCAGCCGGTTTATGAAATGGGAGAAATAGCATCTCATTTGATAATTGATGCGATTGAGAAAGGGTACTCTGAGCCCAAACATATAAAATTGGAGCCAAGATTGGTCATCCGCGAAACCAGTATTCCAAGGAGCATGAAAAATGTCAATTCTTAAAATTGAAGACATTCACAAATCTTTTTCCGGAGTTGAAGTTCTTAAAGACGTCAATCTTGAAATAGAAAAAGGGGAAATTCACGCCATAGTTGGAGAAAATGGAGCTGGGAAATCCACTCTTATGAAGATCGTGGCAGGAGAATACGAACCAACTCAAGGAAAGCTATTTTTAGACGGAGAAGAAAAACGCTTTTTATCTCCATTAGATGCCATGAAAAATGGCATAGCTTTGATCCATCAGGAATTTAGCTTGGTAAACCAACTAAGCGTATACGAAAATATCTTTTTGGGTAGGGAGCCTTCCATAAGATTCATGGGGATCGAATTCGTAGACAAAAAGAAAATGAAAAGAAATGCCATAATGGTAATGAAAAAATTGGGAGCTTCTCATATTCCGGTAGAATCTAAAGTTAGAAATTTAAGTGTTGCCGACAAGCAACTTGTTGAGATAGGAAAAGCCCTCTCAATTAACTCAAGAATTTTGATAATGGATGAACCCACAGCAGCTTTAACGTTAAGTGAAACTGAAACGCTTTTTTCAATTCTCAGAGGTCTTAGACAGCATGGTGTAACCATAATATTTATATCTCACAGACTCGAAGAAATATTTGAAATAGCTGACAGAGTAACGGTTTTAAGAAATGGCAAACTCATTGATACCATGAAAGTGGAAGAAGTGAGTATGGAAGAAATTGTAAGGATGATGGTTGGGAGAAGTCTAAAGCATCGATTTCCAGAAAAGGTGAAACACGAGATTGGGGATGTAATTTTAAAAGTAGAGAATGCATCTTCTGAACCTTTTTTTAGAAATGTAAATTTCACACTTAAAAAAGGGGAAATACTTGGAATTGCAGGGTTAGTTGGATGTGGAAGCTCGCAGCTGGGAGAAGCACTTTTCGGTCTCAGAGAACTCAATGGCAAGGTACATTTTGAAGGGAAAAAAGTACAGATAAAAAGCCCGACCCATGCCATTGAAAATGGCATTTTACTCGTTCCGGA
Organism: uncultured Mesoaciditoga sp.; assembly: GCA_964470975.1. Classification (GTDB taxonomy): domain Bacteria; phylum Thermotogota; class Thermotogae; order Mesoaciditogales; family Mesoaciditogaceae; genus WGFY01. Next base: position 2,257 of record CAYYEU010000082.1, read on the forward strand.
AGACAGGCATGTTCACGGCCTTGTTCTCCAAAGAGATGTGAAAGAGAATCACTCCTTGCCAAATTTCGATTTTCTCTCTAAATTTGCTTTTATTCATTTGAAAAAAGAAAGAAAATCTGTTTTATCGGCAATAGATTACCTAAACGTGAAAGTCACAGGTCTCAGTCAAAAAGTTGAGAATTTAAGTGGTGGTAATCAGCAGAAGGTTGTACTAGGCAAATGGATTGCCAGATCTCCCAAAATACTGATATTAGACGAACCAACAAGAGGCATAGATGTGGGATCAAAATTTGAGATATATAAACTTATATACGATCAAGCTCTTAAGGGATTATCCATAATTATCATATCCTCTGAGCTTAGTGAGATCATAAACCTCAGCGATAGAATACTTGTCATGAGTGAAGGCCGAATAACAGGAGAACTCGATCAAAAAAATGCGACACAAGAAAAAATTCTTGCACTGGCTGTTAGAGGAAAGGAGAGCAGAAATGACGAAAACGGTTAATTCAAATTTCATAAGAAAATACGGTGTAATATTTGGATTGTTTGGAATAATAGCGTTTTTTGCGGTGGAATCGCCGAAGTATTTCTTCACTTTTTCGAACTTCATGCTGATATCAAAACAGTCTTCAATCAATGCCCTCCTTGCAATAGGACAAATGTTTGTAATACTTACCGCTGGGATAGACCTTTCCGTTGGTTCAATGGTTGGATTGGCTGGGGCAGTTACTGCAGGAACGGTAGTAGCCACAGGGAGTGTCTTTTTAGGTATCCTTGCAGGTTTAGGAACAGGCGCTGCTCTTGGTGCAATCAACGGTGTAATTGTGGCCATAGCAAAAGTGCCAGCATTTATAGCCACACTTGCGATGATGTCGGCAATAGCAGGAACTACTTTGATATACACTCAAGGACAACCAATATGGAATCTGCCAGAATCTTTCATGTATATGGGGCAAGGATACATATTGGGAATCCCATTTCCCGTTTTTTTGATGACCGTAATTTTCGTCATAGCTTGGATCATTCTCGCGCTTACGAAATATGGAAGATACGTTTACGCAGTTGGAGGAAACATTCGTGCTGCGCGGGCGGCAGGTATAAAGATAAAATCAATTCTTATCGCTGTTTACACGATAAGTGGTTTTCTTGCAGCACTTGCTGGTATAGTCCTTGCTTCAAGGCTTGGAGCTGCTGAACCAACAGCCGGAAAAGGCTATGAGCTTGATTCAATAGCCGCTGTTGTTCTTGGTGGAACAAGCTTGTTTGGTGGAGAAGGATGGATAGTAGGAACAATTGTTGGTGCATATATAATAGGGATTCTTAGCAACGGAATGACAATTATGAACATCTCCCCTTACTACCAAGAAGTGGTTAAGGGCATCGTCATACTCTTGGCCGTTATGTTAACAAGTTTTGGAAAAAAGTATTGGAATGAATGAAATTCTTAGGGGAAATTCCCCAAATTCTCAAGGAGGTGTTAAAAGTGAAAAAGTATCTTGTGTTAGCTGTTATGCTGGTTAGTTTAACCGTATTTTCAATGGCCATGACAATTGGATTCTGTGTTTCTACGCTCAACAACCCTTTCTTCGTTTCGTTCGTTAACGGTGCAAAGGCTCAGGCGAAATTACTTGGAGCTGACTTGGTGGTTTTAAATGCACAAAATCGCAACAACACGCAGTATAACCAGGTTGAAGATCTTATTCAGAGGAAAGTTGACGCAATTGTTCTCAATCCAACAGATGCAGATGCCCTTGTTCCAGCCGTCAAAGATGCTAACAAGGCGGGAATTCCAGTCGTAACTCTTGATAGATCTGTAAATGGTGGAAAAGTTGCCATGTTCATAGCTTCTGACAACGTTGCTGGTGGAAGAATGGCTGGAGAGTATATAGTAAAAGCTTTGAATGGTAAAGGAAATGTTGTATTGCTAAGAGGAATCCTTGGAACTTCCGCAGCAAGGGAAAGAACAAAAGGATTCATGGATGTCATATCCAAAAACCCAGGTATTCACATAGTGGCGGATCAAACTGCAAATTTTGATATGGCACAAGGGTTGTCTGTTACAGAATCCATTCTTGTTGCTCATCCGAGCATCGATGCTATTTTCGCAGAAAACGACTCCATGGCGCTTGGTGCAATTAGAGCAATAAAGTCAGCGGGACGTAAAGGCATAATTGTAGTCGGATTTGATGGAATTCCACAAGGTGTTCAAGCTGTTAAAAATGGTGATGAAGCATTAGATGTTGCTCAGCAACCTTACAAAATGGGAGGCCTTGGAGTAACGGCCGCGTATTTTGTCACACAAGGTTTGAGTTTCAATCCTGCACATCTTGCTATGCCTTTATTCCCACTAACTAAAGAAAACGTTGACACTTGGCTGTCCAGCTCTCACTGATTGTTAAAACTTACCCGTTTGAAGTAAAGCCCCCAAAAAGGGGGCTTTTTACTATCAAGTTTAAAAATCCAAAGTCACTACTCAAATACAAAGTAAGTTGGTTTACAGGAATACCCTACCCAGCAGA
>CAYYEU010000083.1:0-4758 GCA_964470975.1 uncultured Mesoaciditoga sp.
CAATTATATTCATACCTTCAGGTCTTACACCTAAAATGATCTTGTTTTTTCCGAGCTTTGTCAAAGTTCTTTTCATTCTTTCGTTAATTTTATAATGAATGGATTCATTTTTCAAGTACATTTCTCCATCTTTCACTTCAACGTCCATTTTTAGAAAATTTGTGGGAGGTGTTCCTATGAACCCTGCAACAAAAGTATCTGTACTATCAAAATACACATCATCAGGTGTTCCAACTTGCACTATATGGCCATCTTTCATAACCACGATCCTGTCGGCCATGCTCATAGCCTCTGATTGATCGTGAGTCACAAAAATGGTAGTAGCCCCTGTTTTGTAATGTATTGCTTTGAGTTCGGTCCTCATATGCACTCGGAGTTTAGCATCTAAGTTGGATAGAGGTTCATCCATCAAAAATATCAAAGGTTTCACCACAAGTGCACGCGCCAACGCCACCCTCTGTCTTTGGCCACCAGAAAGCTGGCGCGGAAATCTTTCGAGATAGGTGGATATATTCACCATTTCCGCGACGATTTTAACATTTTTATCTATGTCGCTTTTTGGAATCTTTCTTAGCTTCAAGGGAAAAGCTATGTTATCGTACACCGTCATGTGAGGCCAAACGGCGTAGCTCTGGAACACCATGCTTATTTCTCTCTTTCTTGGTTCAAGTTCTGTTATATCTTTATTATCAATCAGAATTTTCCCCTCAGTAACCTCTTCCAATCCGGCTATCATTCTCAAAGTGGTAGTTTTGCCACAACCAGAAGGACCAAGAAACACTACAAATTCCCCGTTGTTGACTTTCAAATTTATATCTCTTGCACCCCAAACTTTTTTCCCATATCTTTTAGATAACTTTATAAGTTCAAGAGTTGCCATAGAATCTCTCCTTTGTTCAGACGGTTACTCCACCCCACATTTGCAGGATGTAGCGCCTTATTATCAGTGTGAAAACGATCGCGGGTATAGCCATTGCCATGCCACCAGCGGCAGTAAGATTTATCAAACCTTTTGCGCCGACAAGTGTTTGGTATACCACAACTGGAAAAGTTGGATGAAATTGTGTCAAAACAATAGCCTGTGCCGTTTCTGACCAGCTGCCGATAAAAGCGTACATCGCACTTGCAGCCAATCCAGGAATTGCAAGCGGTAAAGTCACATGAAAGAAAGCCCCACTTCTTGTGGAACCAAAAACCATGGCCGCTTCTTCGAGTTCAACCGATATTCCCATGAAAATGCTTGCCGTTATCCAAGTCGTCAACCCAATTTGTCCTATGGAATAGACAAGCGATAATCCAATAGGTTGATCGTAAAATCCCATTCCCGCCAATATAATTACCATTGGCATTGCGATGGAAATTCCTGGAAACATCCTCACGAAGAGTACACTCAACTTCAGTATGTTTTTACCCTTGAAAAAATATCGGGCGAATGCATAACCTGCCATTCCTCCGATAGTCAGAGAAATAACCACTGTAAGAAGTGCCACCTCAATGCTTCTGATCAAAGCAGGTATAGCGTTACTCGTCACTCTAAAGAAAGTTATGTAATTATCGAATAGATTTTTGGGAACGGAAAATGATACACTTGCAACCTCGTAGAGTTTTGATTCTAAAATTTTGTTTTCCTTTTTGAGATTTTCCCTGTTTTTCAAGGCGTTATTAAGTTGTTCTTGAAGCGATTTTTTTATACTCTCCATGCCTTCCATACCTTCTGGTATTCTCGATAATTTTTCTTTGATTTGTGCAATTTCGATGTTTGCGTGGCGCATCTTTGTGGAAAGGCTGCTGTACTGCGATCTTAAAGTTCTTATTTCTGTTGCGTTTTTTGATACAAGCTCTTTTACTTCCTTTATTTTTTTTAGAAAGAGATCTTTGGGTATCGTACTGTTGGTTTTTCGCCTTACAAGCTTTTGCAAGTTCCCAAAATCATTGGTTTCGATAACAGTGGTGTAATTGCCCAAGGAACTACTGTACACACTTAGCAGGTACTTATCGTTTACCAACTCCAATTTGAATTTGTTGACAAAGCTAGGGTAAAGAGCTATAGGCCAGTCGTATGCCTCTTGATCGGACATGAGAGATATATTTGCCAAAAAGTATACTGGTGTGAGTATTACGAGTATTATTCCGGCAATTACAACGTAAAAAAGCGTGGAATAAGCAGTTTTTTTGAATCGTTTATGCATCATGCTTCTTCTCCTTTGAACGCTCCCGAAACTTTCAAGTATACGATCGACACAATAGAAACGATCACTGCAACTATAACAGAATAAGCGAGTGCGACACTGTAATATCCCCTCAGCTCTTTTTGGTAAAAAATCACCTCTTCCAACAGCACTGGAATACGTCTAAATCCATAGATCATGACTATGATAAGCCACACCTGTATTGCGGAGATCATCCTTAATATAACTGCGGTTTGAATGCTAGGCTTTAGCATAGGAAGGGTGATTTTTCTTAAAACGGTGAATTTTGTTCCTCCAAAGATATATCCAGCTTCTATAGATTCTTTAGACAACGTTTGAAGTCCTGCAAGTAATATGATCATCATGAAAGGGATTACCTGCCAAGCATCTATTAATATGATCAACATCAAAGATTGAAAATCATTTCCCGCTAAAAAAACGATTTTTCCACTCGCGGATATAAGTCCCAGTCTGTACAATAAACTGTTCATCCAGCCATACGTTGAAAATCCACTAGTCCATATGGCTCCAACAGCCACTGCTGGAAGTGCCATAGGAATAAGCGCTATGGAAAGTAAGATATTAGCTCCCTTGAATTTCTTGTTTATCAAAAGAGCTAATCCAAGAGAAATAACAAATTCAATCGTTACAGAAATAAGTACGAATATTGCTGTGTTGATCAAAGCCTTTTTAAAATTTGGATCTGTGAAAATAACTTGATAATTATGAAGGGTAAACTTATCGCTGGCATCTCTAAAACTGTATATGAAAGCCGTTGCCACAGGTCTTGCCCAAAAAATGGTGTAATACACAATTGTAGGAGAAATAAGCAAATAAGGAATTAGTTTACTTTTCGTCGCCTTTGTAATCTTCAATTCCCCCTTTAATATGTAGTTAGAGGTGTAACACAAGTTACACCTCTAAAAAGTAACGCCTTATTTTATTTCTTCAAAGCATCGATTTTGAATTGTGCCACTTCCATAAGGGCCGGTTCAAATTTTTTGTCTTGAATTATCATCTTGTTGAAGAGGTTGTCGTAAACGAGTTTTACCTGACCCCAATCTTTCCAAGTAGGTGCTATGTAAGAAAGGACACCAGTTTGCATGACTTTGATTGCCTCTTTGACCACTTTATCGCTTGGAGAAGAGCCAAGATATTTTATCGCTTCATCCTCTGGGGGAATGAATCCGCCAGTTCCTTTGCTCAATTTCACCATTATGTCAGGTCTGGTCATGTATTTGAGGAATTTAACCGCGAGACTGAGATGCTTTGTCCCTTTCAATATGGCAAATCCGCTTGTTCCTGCGACTGAACCTCTTCCAGCTGGGCCTTTTGGTGCTGGAGCGATGACGAAATTCGTTGGATTACTATTATATACTTCACCCACACGTGCACAATGGGCAACCGTCATCCATGTTTCTCCTCTTTTCATTGGAGGCCTTGTGTCATCATATGTTTTTATGGCTGGAGAGAAAGCGTTTCTCATCTGGTAGAGCAAATACCATGCGGCCATTGCTCCAGGATTGTCCAAATTTGGCCAATTGGAACCGTAAGAAAGGGCAATAGCACCTATTTGGTAAATGAGGGACTTCATAGGGACACCGGTGACAGCGAACTTGCCTTCTCCTTCTCCTTGAGCCATTAAATTCGCCCAATTTGCGAGTTGCTCCCACGTAAGACTCTCGATATCCACGCCATCTGGTTTGTATTGTAATGCTTTTTTGTTGGCTATGAAAAGATAAACATCTGCACCTACGGGAAGGAAATACCTCTTCCCATTGAAAACCGTCATGCTGTCGTAACCCTTAGAAAAATGCCTATCTGTCCAACTGTTAGCGTACGAAGTTAGATTTACGACATAGCCATTATCAACCCATTCTGGCATACGAGAAGCGTACGCAATAACAACATCAGTAGTCACGTTCCCGGTTTCTTCTTGCACCTTTGCTTGGTCAAGAAGATCTTGATCTGACATCGTTTGGAAATTGATCTTGCAGTTGTTAGCTTCTTCAAAAGGTTTGAAAACGTTGTTGATGACGAATTCTTTTTCCGTTGGAGGTGTCCACAAGCGAGAACTTACCACCAAGGTCTCAGTTCCAAACGCCAGGAAAACAAAACTCCCTAAAAGCAACAAAACGAGTAACTTCTTCATGAAGAATCCTCCCTTCTTAGTATAAGATGCTGTTAACTTAAACAGCTGAAATATTTCAAAATGTCACTTTTAAAGGGGAACATCCTCCTTGCTAACGAAGGGGGCAACACCCATGCTGAAATGCCCTTGTTGAGGTTTTACTCACATCTAAAAAATGATCATGATGGATGCACATCTTGTCTAAAGACCTCTTGCTTTTCTTATTTTCATTCTAAAAGAGCTGCCTTTTCCCCTTTTCAATGTCCAATTTGTTCTAAATTACACCATGGGTCCCTTTTGACTTATTTCTTCGAATTCAAAGTCCCCTTGGTCATGTTTGAATTTAACCAATTATTTTCTCCCCGTGTGCCGTAAGTCATGATGAAACATTGGCCACGGACTGTTTGCAAGGCCTCCAGAGTTTCCATTTATCGCGTA
>CAYYEU010000084.1:0-4722 GCA_964470975.1 uncultured Mesoaciditoga sp.
AAATATTTTGCACATGAAATTTATTGCGTGAAATTGAATGAGCGGGGAAATTTGGAAAAAGGATTCATTTCTCCTATCAGAGGATCGATATATTCCAAGAAAGCTTTCATATCGTTTTCCAAGAAAGCTTTTGGAACGTATTTTATTCTATTTGCTACTTTTTCAACTTCAACGATTTTCGTGGATGAAAGGTAATTTTTCTCTATTCTCTCAATTCCCACAAATAAGCCACTTTTACCTTTTTCAACAAGATCTACAGCTTTTGATGCAACCATTTTTGCTTCCTCAAAATCTATTGGTGAAATGGCGTGAGATGCTGACCTTTGAGTGAAGCTCGGATTTACGAATTTGACTTTTCTTATTTTCTTCAAAAGGCTGGCCACATATTCTCCAGATCCCCCAAGTTTTGGATGACCAAACGAGTCGCTTATCTGGATACTTTGAAGGTAATTACCTTGTTTATCCTTTATTCCCTCAGAAACAGAAACCAATAAGGGTTGAGATTTATATTCAGCAACCTCATCAAGCATCTCTTCAACGGAGACAGGAAATTCTGGCAAATAAGTCAAAACTTTCAATCCTTTCACAAGATGCTCTGAAAATTTCAAAGATGCCGCTAACCATCCAGTGTCCCTTCCCATCGTTTCTACAACGCAAATTGGAGGGGTTGAGTACGATGACGAATCAATGACAAATTCGGAAGCAATCATGTTCAAAAATCTTGCGCTACTTGCAAATCCCGGGCAGTGATCTGTTTCAACTAAATCATTATCAATGGTCTTTGGAATGCCGTTCACCAAAATTGGGAAATGCCTTCTCTCAGCTTCTTTGTAGATTTTTGCAACGGAGTCCATGGAATCATTTCCTCCTATGTAGAGAAAAGCACCAATATTCTGAGAGTGAAAAAGATCGAACAGTGTATCGTATTCTTCACTTTGAGATCCAGGCAAAACGTGTCTGCATGATCCTAAAAAGGCCCCTGGTGTATGAGATATTCTCTCAAGTTCTTTATCGCTTTGATTCATGGATATGATTTTTGACTGGAGTATTCCTTCTATTCCGTAAAGACCACCAAGCATTTCGTGCCCTAATTCACGACTTCGTTTTATCGCTTCAGTAAGCGAAGCGTTTATCACGGACGTGGGACCTCCAGATTGGGCTATCAAAATTCTCACAGGCTACTCTCCAATCTCTCTATAAGAGTTTTATCTACAAAGTCAAAGCCTGCTTGCCAGAAGTTAGGATCTTTAAGATCTATTTCAAAAGGTTTGAGCAATTTTTGTGGTGAATCGGAGCCACCTGACTTCAGTAACCTCACGTATTTTTCTTTGAAATTCGGCATTCCTTCCTTGTATCTTTGATAAAGTGACAGCACCATCAATTGCGCGAAGTCGTAAGCGTAACAGTAAAAAGGCGTGTGGAAGAAATGAGGAACACTTGACCATTCCCAACGGTACTCAGGATTGTACAAAACAGAGTCTCCAAACATGATATGAAGTTCTTCTTCGTATATGTCAGAAAGTTCCTCGAAAGAGGCACCTTCTTTTGATATTTTCTCATGTGCAAGACGTTCGAATCTGGTGAACATGTTTTGCCTGTTCATGGTTGCAAACAGATCCTCTATTTTTGATGAAATAAAAGGTATTACCTCTTCAGTAGGTAGGGTTTCTAAGAAATGATCCATGAGTAGCATTTCGGCAAATGTTGATGCGGTTTCCGCCATTGTTAATGGCGTATGATACTGTAAAATATTCTGTTTTCTGGAGAGATATCCATGAATACCATGACCCAATTCGTGACCCAGCGTCATGACGTCTCTTATTTGACCTGTAAAGTTCACCAAAACGTATGGATGATGTTTGGGATCTGCATAGGAACAAAATGCTCCACCACTTTTTGCAGGTTTTAGTGCGGCATGGATCCAGTTGTTATCGAAAAACTCATCCACGATCTTACCAAAAGTAGGATGAAAAGAATAAAAAGTTTTTCTAACGGTTTCTTTAGCCTCTTCCCATTTGAAGATTTTGCGAGTCTTTCCAATTGAAGCGTATATATCGCTTAATTTCAGCTTTTCAACGTTCATTGATTTTGCTTTTAATTTGTAGTACTTGTTTACAAGCGAGTTGTTTTTCGTGGTTACCTCAACGAGAGCATCGACAACCAAATCGTCAACTTCATTTTGAAGATTTCGCATGCTATTTGGAGTGGGATAATTCCTTAATTTTGCTTCAAAATCGTAATCCTTGGCAACGGCGTTGTATGATGTTTCAATGCTTAAAGCGTCCTTTTTGTATCGCTTGAAAAGTTTTGAAGATGCTTTTTCTCTTACCATGGCATCTGGATGTGTTCTTAGCGATCTGAGTTGAGAAGCATTTAGATTTTGCATTTTTCCGTCTACTTTCATTTTAAACGAGTATTTAGACGTCAATTGAGTATAAAATCTGACGAAGGCATTAGATCCTGTTGAATCTTTGTAAACGATTATTTGTTCTTCACGCTCAGAAAGGGTATGATTTCTAAATCGCCTTGCGGATTCTACAAAATGCCGGTAGCTTGAAAGCTTATCAATAATTCTTTTGAACTCCGTATCGTTCATTTTGGAAAAAGCTATTTGGATGAAGAGCAAATTGGATTCAATTTCGTTTTCCACATTTTCAACCCATGAAAGGAGTTTTTTGGTTTCTTGTGATGAAGTGTTCTCAGAAAATTTTAAACTTACATATTGAGAAATTCGAGACATTTTTGAATATATATTCTCCAATTCCTTTATGGCCTTAAGTGAAATGAGCGGATCTTCAAAAAGCCTTTTGGGATCATGATACTTTTCGTGAAAACTTTTACTCCCTTCCAACAGATCATTCGCATCTTCCTTTAGTTTTTCTTTCGAGCTGTAAAGATCGTCCAAATTCCAAATTACATTTTCAGCACCAGTTTTCAAATCACTCACATCCTTTAGAATTCATCTTTGAAAAATTCATTCAGTGCTCTTTCATTTTCCGACCATTTTGGTTTAACCTTAACGTGCAACGAAAGGAATACATGTTTGTCGAGAAGAACTTCCAGATCTTGTCGTGCCAGGGTTCCGATCTTCTTTACCATCTTTCCACCTTTGCCCAAAAGAATTGGTTTCTGTGATTCTCTCTCTACGAAAATGGTTGTCCATATCTTCATTAAATCGGACTTCTCTTCCATGTAATCTACGCTCACAGCGCTTGAATACGGAAGTTCTTGATAGGTGAAATTGAATATCTTCTCTCTTACGATTTCAGATATCATGAACGTCAAAGGCTTATCGGTTAGCATGTTCGAAGGATAATAATATGGAGACTGCGGAAGATTTTTTACGATCTTCTCAACAAGTTCTGCGATTCCTTTTCCTTTCAAAGCAGAGATATGCATGATATCAACGCAATTGCTCATCGATTTGAAAGTTTTCTCTGCCCTTTCAACATTTGAAGGATTGTGCAAATCTATTTTATTTATAATGCCTATAAAAGGTATTTTAGAGCTTTCAATTCTCTGTGCTACGATTTCATCGGATTTCCCAATTCTGTTGGAAGAAATCACGAACAAAATCAAATCGTTTCCTTCAAGGGCTTTTATCGCAATTTTGACAAGGTAATTTCCAAGTTTATGGACCGCCTTGTGTATGCCTGGAGTGTCGACAAAAATTATTTGAGCATCATCAAAATTGAATATAACGTTTATCCTATTTCGTGTTGTTTGTGGCTTATCAGAGACTATTGATACTTTTTTACCTATTATTGAATTGACGATTGTGGATTTTCCAACATTAGGTGCCCCTACGAGGCACACGAATCCAGCTTTCAATGTTTTCCGCCTTTTTCTGTGGTGAAATTTTCTTTTTTAATTCGCATCAAAGGGGCACCTCTCTTCTTTTTTTAGTTCTTTTTCTTTATCAGATGTTGGCTCCAAGTTCCTCGGCTTCCTTTTCCAAACCGAGCTTGAACAACTGCATTTTCGTCGGTATTCCATCCTTAGACCATCCACGAACCAGGTAGTATTGGTCAAGCATATTTTGAAGTTCTTCTTCTTTGACGTAGCTTCCTTTAGAAACGCCATTTTGAATTGGATCGTGTGTTACCCTGTAGGGAAGATAGTCATCTTTTCTGGATAATCCTTCGCGGATGTTGAACAATCTTTCGAGGTTGTATATTCTTTCTCCGATTACCATCATTTCATCGACGCTGTACTCGTTGCCCGTTACGGCTTTAACACCATCAAGAAGCCCTTCTATAAAGAAAAGCCCTCTCGAAAACTTACACATCCCAAGAGTATCGTAGACGGTCATGAAATCTTCGCCCGTTTTCACTTCATAGCCTTTCCACTCCGTTGAAAACCTATCGATATTACTCATCTTCCAAAATGATCCAGTCAATTCAGGTGCATATATGCCACCTGTCAAATGGCATGCTCCTCTCACGGATACTGCCTCGGCAAGTGCCATTCCTTTCAAACCTCTGACATCGTATGCTGGCATCTCAAGGCCCTTGACCTCCGTCGTGAATTTATCAGATCCCTTGCCGAGTTTTTGAGCGGCTATTTTTTCGCCGTCTGCCAACAATTCACCAAGTTTTCCTTCGCGATTCACGAGTTTTTCCATTGCCGAGATAGCGGCCTCCTCATTTCCAAATTTCAGATCGATACCATCGGCATCCTCTTTGCTTAGCAAACCTTTCTCATAGGCTTCCATTGCCCATG
>CAYYEU010000085.1:0-4721 GCA_964470975.1 uncultured Mesoaciditoga sp.
GATGAAGCTGAAATAAGAGGTCACAGACGTACATACGTTGGAGCGTTACCAGGGAGGATCATGCAGACAATCAGGAAATTAGGGACTAAAAACCCAGTTGTTTTACTTGACGAGATCGATAAAATGGGAGCTTCTTTTCAAGGAGACCCTGCCGCAGCCTTGCTCGAAGTCCTTGATCCTGAGCAAAATTCGCATTTTGTTGATTATTATCTTGAAGTGGCATTTGATCTTTCAGATGTGGTGTTCGTTACAACGGCTAACACGATAGATCCTATTCCACCGGCACTACTTGATAGGATGGAAGTTTTGGAAATACCCGGGTACAGCCTTCAGGAAAAAATTGAGATAGCAAAAAAGCACCTTCTTCCAAAGTTGAAAAGGGAATATGGTCTTGATAAGATGGAATTCTCGATTACCAAAAAGGGCCTTGAAAAGATCATTGAAGATTACACTCTTGAATCAGGAGTAAGGAATCTTGAAAGAACACTTGGAAAGCTTTTAAGGAAAGTGGCTAGAAAGACCATTGAAGGTGAAGAAACGGTAAAAATAAAAGCCATCAACCTTGAAGAGTTTTTAGGTGCTCCCGTTTTAATACGACCTCAACTTCCATCAACCCCAACTGTGGGTGAAACCATAGGACTTGCATGGACACCTGTTGGTGGAGAGGTTTTGGTGGTGGAGTCTTTGACTGTTCCCGGAAATTCAAAGATGATGCTTACAGGCCATCTTGGAGATGTTATGAAAGAATCAGCAACGATCGCCATGACACTTTGTAAAAAAATGTGTGGGAACTCGAAGAAGAATCTTTTCGAGAAAAGCGATTTCCATATTCATGTTCCAGAAGGAGCCGTACCCAAAGATGGCCCATCAGCGGGAGTAACCATTCTCACTTCATTATGCTCTGTTATTTTGAACAAACCTGTTAGAAACGATCTCGCCATGACAGGAGAAATCACGTTAAATGGGGATGTTTTGGCAATAGGAGGGTTAAGAGAAAAGATACTTGCTGCAAAGAGAATGGGAATAAGAGAAATAATAGTTCCAAAATACAATGAACCCATGATTAGAAAAATGAAGAAAGATGTGGTAGAAGGTATGAAAATAGATTTTGTTACAAGAGTTGAAGAAGTTTTGAAAATAGCTTTAGGAGTAGATAATGTTTATAAAGAAAGTTGAATTTGAAGTAGATGCTCACAGCGCAAATTCCTTTCCAAAACCCCTGAAAGGAGAAGTGGCTTTCGTTGGTAGGTCTAATGTGGGGAAGTCTTCGCTTTTAAATGCTTTATTTGGAAAGAAAATTGCTAAAACAAGCTCTACCCCAGGAAAAACTCGATCGTTGATATTTTTCAGAATCAATGCCAATTATCATCTTGTCGATTTTCCAGGATATGGTTACGCAAAAAGTGCCAAATCTGATAGAAACAAGTGGGCAGCTCTCGTAGAAGAATACTTTCAAATGGAAAGACCACGACTGGCTACCTTTCTTCTTGTAGATTCCCGTATACCTGTACAGCCTTCTGATCTCAACGCTTTTGAATGGCTGATGTCTTTGGAAGAAAAAGTTGTTGTGGTGCCAACAAAAATAGACAAACTCAAAAGATCGGAGTTGCAGAAAAAACTTGGTGATATAAGAAATGCTTTTGATGGGGCTATTGCTTTCTTGCCAGTTTCCTCTTTGACAAGAAACGGCCTGAAAAATTTGGATTCAACATTACGAGATTGTATGAGAGGTGATCGGTATGAACAGGAGTGAAGCGGCAGAATATCTTAGGAATAACCACATGCCAACGGTTTGGTGCCCCGGTTGTGGAAATGGCATAGTGTTAAAAGCTACCATTGAAGCGATCAAAAACTTGAAATACAGCAAAGATGATATCGCAGTCGTGTCTGGAATTGGATGTTCTTCAAGGGCAACGGGATATTTGGATTTCAACACAATGCATACTTTACACGGTAGAGCCATTGCTTTTGCCACTGGCGTTAAACTCGCAAGACCGGACTTAAAAGTCATAGTAATGACTGGAGATGGCGATTCCATGGCAATAGGAGGAAATCATTTCATACACGCTTGTCGCAGGAACATGGATCTAACGGTTATAATTTTCAACAACAACATTTATGGTATGACTGGCGGTCAGTATTCACCGCTTACTCCAACAGGCTCCTACGCAACAACATCTCCTTACGGAAATATAGAAAAACCTTTTGATGCGGTAGAACTTGCAAAAGTATCAGGTGCTACATATGTAGCAAGGGCTACCACTTTCCATTATAATTTACTCACAAAGTACATTCAAAAAGGTTTGAAGCATGAAGGAATGTCAGTCATAGACGCCGTGTCTCAGTGCCCAACATATTATGGGAGATACAACAAAGTCGGGACTGGTCCAGGCATGCTTCAATTCTTCAAAGAAAACTCGGTATTACTCTCAAAGGCAGGAAATATGTCTCAAAAAGAACTTGAGGGAAAGATAATTATAGGAGAATTTCTTGAAACAGAGAGAGCTGGATACGTCAGTGAATATGCAAAGTTGCGTAAGAGATTGGAGGTAGAAAGTCATGCAAAATAACGTTTACACTTCAAAGTCAACTGCGACACCTTTTAGCATTCGCATTACCGGTCTTGGAGGACAAGGAAACATCCTAATGGGAACTATCTTAGCAGATGCGCTCGTTAAAGATGGAAAATGGGTTATACAAACACAAGCTTACGGTGCTCAGGTTAGAGGAGGGCTTACGCTTTGTGATGTGCTATTTTCAAGTGATCCAATTGATTTCCCAAAAGCAAAAACGTTTGATATGCTTTTTGCCATGCATGATCTTGGTTTAAAACAACACGCAAAATATTTAAAAAACAACGGCATCCTTTTTGTTGATTCATCAACATGTGGAGCTATACCACGTTTTATTCAAAGCGTAACAAAAAAGATCATTTCCATACCAGTCACGAGAATATCCGAGGAGACTTTTAAAAGTAAAGTTTTCGCAAATGTTATAAATCTTGGCATAGTGGCCGCAACTACCAAGATAGTTGGTTACGATCAATTGAAAGAAGCCGTTTTGGGACACGTCTCAGAGAAGTACGCAGAAAAAGATTTGAAAGCTTTAGAAGAAGGGTACAGCCTTTCAAACAAAGTTTACAACTTGCGTGAAAAGTTAAAGGTGCCATATTCTCGTCGGACCGGGACTGCGTTCGAATGATCTTGAATTATCGGTAATTCCCTATAAAACGGACTTGAAATGAAGAATCGAAACATTTTGCAGAGCTTTGCATGCGCTTTTACTGGAATGGCGCATATTCTAAGAAGAGAGAAAAATATGAAAATCCATTTTGGTGCCGCAATTGGCGTGGTGATTTTCGCCATGATCATTGGTATTGGGATGGAAGATATTTTATGGATATTTTTGGCAATTGCTTTGGTCCTTATTTCCGAAGTGTTGAATACGTTTTTTGAAGAACTTTTGAATTTGGTAAGTCCAGATTACAACAAGACTGTAAAGTACATGAAAGACATTGCGGCAGGTGCGGTACTTACGGCATCTGTTTTCTCAATTATAGTTGCCATTATGGTTTTCGGTAAGAGGTTCGGATCAGATCAATCTTTAACAGCTGTGATCGTGTTATTCGTTTATTTCATTTTGATATTCTTAATATCTTCTTTTGGTGGTGAAAAAAGTGAAAAAGATAAAAGTGGCAATAGTAGATGATTCAGCATTTATGAGAAAAGTTATTCGTGATTCCCTTACCGATAGAGGTTTTGAGGTTGTAAACATAGGAAGAAATGGAAAAGACGCAGTCGAAATCGCATCAAATGGAACTGTGAATGTCATGACACTTGATGTGCAAATGCCTTTAATGGACGGTCTTGAAGCTCTGAAGAAAATTATGTCAACTGCTCCCATGCCAGTGATCATGTTAAGCAGCCTTACCAAGAAAGATGCTCGAATTACCGTAGAGGCCCTTTCACTTGGTGCTTTTGACTTCGTCACAAAACCCGGGGGGGCAATTTCCTTGGATTTCAACGTCGTGGCAGACGAGTTGGCCGAGAAGATCGTGCTTGCAGCCTCTTATAAACCCGCCTCAAAGCCTAATCCTCCTCAAATGATCAAGTATGTTAGTCATAGGAAAAAATACGATTTCATCGTAATAGGCTCTTCCACCGGTGGCCCTCGGGCTCTTGATGTGGTGATACAAGGCATCCCTTCAAATTTTCCTTTACCGGTGCTAATAGTTCAACACATGCCTCCCAAATTCACGACGGCTCTCGCAATGAGATTGAACGACGAATCAAAGCTAAAAGTCGTTGAAGTCACAAAAGAAATGGAGCTTTTCCCTAAAATGATTTACGTGGCAACGGGAGATAAGCACATGGAAGTTTTCAGAAAAAACGGAATACTTGCCGTTAGACCAATGAACGGACCAAAAATGAACAGTGTGAAGCCTGCTGTGGATTACACTCTCATAAGCGCTGCCGAAAGCAATGCGAGCGTCCTATGCGCTATTCTAACTGGAATGGGAAAAGACGGAACAGAAGGCGTTAAAAGATTCAAAAAGAACAATATAACGGTTGTAGCCGAATCACAAAAAACGGCAATTGTTTATGGAATGCCCAAATCAATTGTAAATGCCGGATTGGCAGATTACGTTCTTGATTTGAATGAAATAAGTGGAAAAATTGTAGAACTTATCTAACTCCTGATGTGCGTGAAAGTAACGATTT
>CAYYEU010000086.1:0-4679 GCA_964470975.1 uncultured Mesoaciditoga sp.
CCCACTAAAGTTCAGTTTGTTGCTGAGCAACAATACCAAAATGACATTTCAAAAGAAACGAAGTGAACTTTAGTTAATTTCTCATACACTTTGTCGAAACAATTTAAGTGTTAGAATTCAAGTGTAAGGGAAAATTGAATAAAAAATTCCTTGTATAATCCTGAGAATATGGCTCGGGAGTCTCTACCAGGCAACCGTAAATTGCTTGACTACAAGGGTGATTGGTGTATATGGATCACTCTTGTAGAGTGATTTTTTCTTTTTGGAGGTGAGCACATGGAGTTGCTCCGAAGTGGAAAGGTTAAATCCGTTTACATCGATGGTGGTGATAACGTTAGGATCGAGTTCAGAGACGATATCACTGCAGGAAACGGTGAAAAGCACGATGTTTTGAAAGGAAAAGGGTCTCTTCTGAATGCCATTAACGAAATCTTCTTCAAAGAACTTTCTTACCATTCCATTCCCAATCACTACGTTGAAAAACTCTCAGAAAATTCTTTTAAAGCAAAAAAAGTGAAAATCGTGCCGTTAGAGATCGTGGTGAGAAATTACACTGCTGGTTCTTTTTGCAAACGTTATGGTGTCGAGAAAGGTATCAAAATAGGACCACTGGTGGAATTTTTCGTCAAAAGCGATGAACTCAGCGATCCGTTGGTGTGTAAAAACGTGGCAGTAGAGCTGGGGATCACGACGCCTGGGAACCTCGATAAAGCCGAAGAACTGGCTTTGAAAGTCAACGAGGTGATATCCGAATTTGCGAAGAACCACGAACTTGTCTTGGCCGATTTTAAAATTGAAGTTGGCTTGAACGCTGGGGAGCTATTGGTTGCAGACGAGATCACAACGGACACTTGCAGATTCTGGGACGCAAACACTAAGGAATCTTTGGACAAGGACGTCTACCGCCAGTCCATTGGCGATCCGTTGATCGCGTACAAGGAAGTCTTGAGGAGGTTGTCAAATTGAGATACGACTTCGTGGTTCACGTCAAAATGGCGCCGAACATCTTCGATCCACAGGCGACAACCATTGAAAAAAATCTGAAAAAGATGGCGTATCCAATTGAAAACTTGAAACTCGGCAAGATCTTTGAGTTCTCATTGCAAGCCGAATCCAAAGAATCGGCTTTGAGCATTGCAAAAGACATGGCGACTAAAGTCCTTTCAAATCCAGTTCTCGAGATTTTCAATCTGGAGTGTGTTGAGAAGTGAAAGCTGGCGTTGTCGTTTTTGAAGGGACTAATTGCGATCGTGAAACTTTCAACGCCTTAAAGGTAAGTGGGTTTGAAGTCGATTACGTCTGGCACAATTGGACTTCGATCGACGAATACGATCTTGTGATTTTGCCCGGTGGATTCTCTTATGGAGATTACCTTCGTCCCGGCGCAATCGCGCGGTTTTCGCCTGTTATGAAAGCGGTCGAAAGATACGTTGAAAAAGAGCGTGGAATCGTGGTTGGAATATGCAACGGCTTTCAAATACTCACTGAGTCTGGACTTTTACCTGGAGCGTTTTTAAAAAACAGAACCGGAAATTTCATCTGCAAAATGGTGGACTTAGAAGTGAAAAACCATGACGTACTTGACAATGTGGAAAAATTAAGACTTTACATTGCCCACAGTGACGGCAATTACACGGCAGATGAAAAAACGATTGATACTCTTGAAAGAGAAAAAAGAATTCTTTTCAAATACACTGAAAACCCAAACGGTTCGGTGCACTCGATCGCCGGCATAGCCAACAAGAGTTTCAATGTTTTTGGAATGATGCCACATCCTGAGCGCTCAACTATGCCTTACCATGAAAACAACGACGGTCTGAAAGTTTTTGAAGCTCTACGGAGGTGGGAAGATGAGCGCATCTCAAAAAGATCTTAAAATGCCCATATCGCGTGGCGATTATGAAAAAATCAAAAAGCTGCTCAAAAGAGAGCCAAATGAGACAGAACAGTACATATTTTCGGCCATGTGGTCGGAGCACTGCGGTTACAAGCACTCCAAAAGGTTGATAAAGGAACATTTTGAAGTTTCAGAAGAAAACGCCGGTCTTGTATGGATTGATGACATTGGCGTTGCCTTCAAAGTCGAAAGCCACAATCACCCTTGTGCGGTTGAGCCTTTTCAAGGAGCCGCAACGGGAATCGGAGGAATCATTCGGGATGTGATTGCCATGGGTGCACGACCGGTGGCACTCTTGGATTCACTTCATTTCGCGAAGCCACACTCTCACATATACGAAGGGGTAATATCTGGTATAAGTGTTTACGGCAATTCCATAGGCGTTCCGACTGTCGGTGGAGAAATAAGGTTTCATTCGGGATATTCTCACAATCCATTGGTTAACGTCATGGCAGTCGGGGTTGTGAAAAAAGGCGACGTTAAAACATCAAAAGCCCAAGGTGCTGGAAACAGTGTGATCCTCGTCGGTTCAAAAACTGGCAGAGACGGTTTGCACGGAGCGTCTTTTGCATCGCGAAAGATAGACGAAACTCTAAACGACAGGCCGTCCGTACAAGTTGGAGATCCATTCGCAGAAAAACGTTTGATCGAAGCCACTATGGAGATATGCAAACTCGATTGCGTCATAGCCGTTCAAGATATGGGTGCGGCCGGAATATTGAGTTCCACCACGGAGATGGCAGATCACGGCGGTCTGGGTCTTGACCTTTTTGTCGATCGAGTACCCTTGAGAGAGAAGGGAATGAAGGCATGGGAAATACTCTTGAGTGAATCGCAAGAACGTATGTCGTTTCTCGTGAAAAAAGGTCATGAAGGAGAAGTGGAAAGTATCGCAAAAAAATGGGAGTTGGATTTCGCTAAAATAGGTGAGACCACGTCGAGTGGGGAATTCAGAGTCTTCAATAAAAACAAAAGAGTATCATCGCTTCCTCTCGTCTTGGTAACGCAACCACCGGATCTGTCACGTGAGATAGAAAGAGAATACTCGATCACGAATAAACCATCTTTTTGGTCGGGAAGGATTCAAGATACTCTCCTCAAATTGCTTTCGAATCCGACAACAGCTTCCAAGAAATGCGTGTACGAAAGATACGATCACAGCGTTGGCGGCGAAACGGTGAAACCACCGAGTTCGGATGCGGCCGTGATTCATGTGAAAGGGCAAAAAGGAATGGCGCTCTCGCTTGGTGGAAATGCCAGCTACACTGAATTGAATCCTCTTGAAGGCACGAAGGCCGTTCTCTTTGAAGCGTGTGCGAATGTTATCGCTTCCGGCGGTAAACCACTTGGCATCACCAACTGCATGAATTTCGGAAATCCCGAAATAGACGAAATAGCGGCGCAATTTTACGCCACTGTTAGAGGTCTTGAGGAAAGTTCCAGACTTCTTGGAATACCGATCACCGGTGGAAATGTTTCATTCTACAACGAATCCAACGGTCAGGAAATTCCACCAACTCCTGTTGTGGGAGTAATAGGTGTTGTCGAAGACATTCGAAAAGTGCCAAGCTCCCATTTTGTGAATTTTAAGGACCCAATTTATCTTGTGGGGCGAATAAATCCCCCAGAAAACGGAGCGGCAATGTATTCAAAAGGGGACGCCTTCTGTGAAGTTGATTGGAAAGATTGTGTGAAGACTCTCAAGACTGTGCAGAACGTGTCGTCTGAAGACTTTATTCTTTCTTTACACGATGTTTCAGACGGAGGTATCGCCGTTGCCTGTGCAGAAATGGCGATGGAATCAATGAAGGGTGTGAGAATATCCACCATGGTGCATCCATTTGAGGAATATCCGGCGCGTTTCGTGTTAGAGGTGCAAAAAGGGAAAGAAGAAGAATTCGAAAGAAATTTAAAATCAAACGGCGTGGAATTTGAAAAAATTGGCATCGTTGATGGGAATTCCTTAGTTTGGAACCGTGAGAGTGTCCCAATTACATCTTTAAAAAAAGCGTACGATTCGTTGGGGGAAGAACAGTGAAAGAAAAATGTGGATTGTACGGTGGAGTTTTCCCGAATATTTCCATTGAGATACGCAGAGGTCTTTTTGGCTTGCAACATCGCGGTCAAGAATCTGCAGGCATGTCCATTACAAACCATAAATTCACAACTCTTAAGGGAATGGGGCTTGTCAGAGAAGCCTTGCCAATGTCTAAAGTGGAAAGGATGAAGGGATACATGGGTATTGGGCACGTCAGGTACTCCACCGCTGGTGAAAGTGAGAGAGTAAATGCCCAACCCATAGAGCTCACGTACATGAACTCGAAGGTTTCAATAGCTCACAACGGGAATTTGGAAAATTCGTTGGAAGTGATGAAAGAACTTGAAAATGAAGGTCATATTTTCCTAACCAATTCAGACACCGAGATATTTCTCCATAAACTCGTAAAACATTTCAAATCACCTCCAATAGAATGGGATCCGTACGAAATGGCAAACGAGATCTTTAAAATTCAAGGCGCTTATTCTTTACTTTTTCTCTTTGAAAACAGAGTCGTTGCCGTGAGAGACCCTTACGGCTACAGACCTCTATGGATTAGAAAAGAGGGAAACACGACCCTCTTTTCAAGCGAAGACTCGGCTTTTCCAAGTAGAGGCGATCGACTTGAAATGGAGCCGGGCTCCGTTGCAATCGCTACTGAAAACGGTTTTGAATACAAAAGATTGGTGAAAAAAAGACCACGTCAGTGCATTTTTGAGTACATATATTTTGCTCGCCCAGACT
>CAYYEU010000087.1:0-4598 GCA_964470975.1 uncultured Mesoaciditoga sp.
TTTCAGATACCTGATCCACTAATTCTTTCTTGTTCATAGAGTTTCCCCCTTTCCTCAATGAGGTAAGAATCAAGACTCAATGTTGCCGAAACAACAAAGATGACTTTTTCTTCAATCGATACGTTTGTTGTCACGATTCAAAAGCATGATACTTACGGACTTTGCTGCTTCTTACAAAATATACACCAAAATCAAAATCAATCAAAACGCCGCAGTTAAGGCCAAAAGCGCAATTTACGTAGAAAACGAGAGAAAAATTGAGCTTTTTCACTGTAGTTGCATGTAAATACCATTAAAGACCTAAAATTGCTTATTTTGGACGAATTTGAGGGTTGACTTTTTAAAAACAAAAAATAAACCCGATTTCATGGGAATCGGAGACGGAATTTTGTTTTGAATCTGTACATGCTGGTATATAATTGAGGCAAAGTTGTGGGAGGGTTGATCATGAGAATAGTGGTTGCAGACGACAGTAAAATGTGGAGAGCCATCTTAAAAGATTTTTTGATCTCAAAAGGGTACGAAGTCGAGACTGCAAATGATGGCTTGGATGCATATTTTAAAGTCTATGAAAATATTCCGAGCGCCTTGATATCGGATGTTGTGATGCCTGGATTGAACGGATATCAACTGTGTAGGGTTTTAAAAAGAGATCCGGCCTTTTCAAACTTACCTGTGATTTTGATGACGGCTTCCACCGATTCACTTGATAAATTTTGGAGTAAATATTCTGGCGCGAGCGCTTACATTCAAAAGGATTCGGAAAACGGCCTTGAAAAAATGAATTCCATGTTGAATGAAATTCAAAGTGAAGTTCACGGCCTGAACAACGTTGAATCTGAGGATGGGAAAAACATTTTTGGGAGGACCTTGGATAAATTACTCGTTGAAACCACTCTAAGAGCTGAAATAAGAAAATTGTCCAACCACGTTGAGGACATGAATTACACCATACAAAAGGTGAACACGCTTTTGAAAAGCATATTTGAAGCCGAGGCCATCGCCCTACTCACGATCAGTGTGGATGAAATAAGACTTTACACTTCCCTGGACAGTCCCAAAAACGTCGAGGGATCTATGCTTTCTTATTTAAACCGTCCATATTTCCCCAACGCCCGCTCTTACGCGAAATTGGAAGGCAAAGAAGATTCAGATGGGTTGGAAAACATTCACGAAGTCGTTTCATTCGATTCAAACGAACAAGGAGTTATCTCAATCTGGAGAAATAAACCTTTCTCTTCTCGTGAAAAAGGGATACTTTCTTTGATTTGCGAAGAACTCGGTGGAATATTGAAAATAGGGCTTCAATTAAATGATTACAGAAAGAATGCGAACTTCGATGAGTTGACTGGCATAGCGAACTTCAGATCCATCGAAGAGCATTTACAAAAATTGTGGAATGAAGGCAAGAGCTTTTCCCTTTCTATAATGGATATAGATCACTTCAAAAAAGTTAACGACACCTACGGTCACTCCATAGGAAACGAGATACTTGAGGGAATAGGAAAAATACTGAAAGACGTCTCAGAAAAGTCCAACATTTTCGTCGGTCGCTTTGGAGGGGAGGAGTTTTTGCTTATCTCCAAAGACATAGATGCGCCTCACCTTCATGAGATAGCCGATTACACAAGGAAAGAAGTGGAAAAATCCCATCTTTCAAAGAGCGTTCCCAATTTAACGGTAACGATAAGCGGTGGAGTGGCGGAAAGTTCCACATTTAAAAGCTTTACAGAGGTGATCGAGATGGCCGATAAAGCCCTTTACCATGCAAAAAGAAAAGGAAGGAATTTGGTGGTCACCCTGTGAAAATCTCTGACAAAAAAATCGCCATCATCGTTTTTGTGATCTTCGCCATTTTAAGCATTGCTTTTTCTTACTTCATAATGAAAATCCAAATGAAAGGGACGGAATCACTGATTCCACCTAACGATCCGTCTGTAGTTGCCATGGAAAAGATGAACAAGGAATTCGGTAGCTCTGAGCAGATCATGTTGATCTTCAAAACAGATGGCATCTTCAATTCAAAAAATTCGAAGGCTTTGTACGAGTTGACGGGTGCTTTGAAAAAGGTGAACGGTGTCATGAACGTTCAATCCATTTTCGATGCGGCAAGTGTTAAATTCACGCTTGTGGGTTTGAAAACCACTCCTTATTTCAAAGATGGCGTGCCTACTCCTCAAGCCACACAGATGTTGAAATCCAACCTGTACGTCGGTAATTTGGTAGATCCGAGCGGAAAGATCACATCCGTGATTCTTACCGTTTCAAAAGATTCAAAAGATGTTGTTAACAGCGTGAAAACTCTGTTGCGCAAAGAAGTCCCCCACTCGATGAAGTACTACATAACCGGCGAAGACGTGGTGGATTCCGCTATGAATTCGTCTGTGATCGTACTCGCCCTTTTTTATCCTCCTCTTCTTTTTGGGCTCATGTGGCTATTGTACTTTTTGAAACTCGGAAACGTGATCGCCGCGGCAATCCCCCCACTTTTGGCTATACTTGCTGCCATGTGGACGTATGGAGTAGCTGGAATGGTAGGATTTCCTTTGAACATTCTAACTTCAACCGTTGGCATATTCGTGATAGTGGTAAGCTCATCTTACGGGTTACACTTTTTAGACAGATACATGTTCAACAGGGCCACCACAGACCATCACGATGCCGTGGTTAAGACCATGAAAGAGGAAGGAATTCCAATTGCCATGTCGGCTATTACAACGATGGTTGGATTCATAACGTTCGTCTTTACGGGGATAAACGCTTTTAAAACTTTCGGGATTCTCGTTTCAATTGGGGTGGGCACCAGTGCGCTTTTTGCGATCGTACTCATCCCAGCCATAACGAAATTTTTCGATCTGCATAAGCGTGTTATACCAACTTTGAAATTCAAAATCATCCCTTCTTCTAAATTCAACAAGATCGCGATGATCATCGTTCTCGCTTTGATTGCGCTTTCGCCTGTTTTCATATCGAGAATAAACGTGAATT
Organism: uncultured Mesoaciditoga sp.; assembly: GCA_964470975.1. Lineage (GTDB taxonomy): Bacteria > Thermotogota > Thermotogae > Mesoaciditogales > Mesoaciditogaceae > WGFY01. The sequence continues at coordinate 2,989 of CAYYEU010000087.1, forward strand.
CGGATGAGTTTGGATATTTCAAATCCAATTCGGATGTGAGAAGTTCCGCACGAGTCGCGGGCAAGTACTTTGGCTGGGTGCTTCCGGTGTACGTAATGGTTGAAAAGAACAAACCTTTTACCACTGCAGATGCGGTTCAATTGGAAGAGTTCATTTCAAGGATAAAAGAAATTTCGGGTGTTTCGGGAGTCAATTCGATATTCGACATTTCGAAGTCATTTAATGTTCCACTTCCTGTTCTACAAGCCTTGTCGCGTAATCCAAGTTATTCTTCGTACTTTTCGGAATGGTTTTCTGGAGATACGACCAGGCTGTTGGTGAAAACCCCACGCACAGACACGAATAGTGCCCAAAGAATAGCTCAGGATCTTGAAACTTTGGCAAAGAAATTTCCACAATACAACATATCCATTGCCTCTCCGGCTTTAACGTATGGTGCGATGAATTCTTCGATAATGAAAAATCAAATATCCACGATATTCATGGCGTTCTTTTTCATACTCGGATTGTTGATTTTGACGTTTAGAAGCTTCGTGCCACCGTTAATTGCGACAGTTCCCATCGTGCTGACTGTGGTTTTGAACTTCGCTTTGATGGGTGCCATGAGGGTGAATCTTGAAATATCAACGGCCATAGTTTCAAGTATTCTCATGGGACTCGTCATCGATTATTCAATTCACACGATAAGCAGATACAGGATGTCCAAAAACATCGACAGCACCATCACCGAAGTCGGGCCAGTCATCGTGGACAACGCGTTGGGGTTGATGGCTGGCTTTGCGACTCTCGTTTTTTCACCTTTGCTTCTGTACGTGAAGCTTGGTGCTTTACTCTCAATGGGAATAGGCATTGGCGCATTCACAACGCTGATTTTCGTGACTGAACTTTTAAGAATGTACGACAAACGAAAAAAGCTTGTGAATTTCAAGCGCGTTTCGAAAAAACGATCCTCCAAAAATTAAAAGCCGATTGAGAGACCAAAGCATCTACAAATCCGTAATTCACGTAGACATATCCGGCAACGAGTGCAACGACAAACGCCATGCTGGATTCCCAAAAAGAGCGGAAGAGTCCATTTTTGATAAAAACAAAGAAATACACAACGGCACATACCAACGCCATTACGATCACATTCAGCGGGACGTACCACGCCAAAAGTTGGTGTTTTTGGGATATCGCTGAGAGGTTGTAAAGCCCGAACCCTCTGAAAACGACGTTGTCCACGATCGGCAGCGTTGCAAGCCAGGTGAAAGGAGAGAATTTGCTCCTTTCAAATGGGAAATTCATACGATAAATCGCATACGCGACAAGTCCAAATAAGAACGATACGAATACGGGTAAAAAAACGATTTTTCCACTTTCGAAGCTCTTGTTTGCCATGACAAACAGCGCAACACTCATCAAGATAAGAGATATAACGGACGACCAAAAAAGCGATTCCTCATTCTTTTTGTACTTCCCAATGAAGAGTGGTAGATAAACCACAAAGGATATCGCTCCCACACTTAGAAGATCAAAACCCTGCATGTGATCACCTTCTCCTTTCTGTTTCTAAATCAGCTTTAATGATATAATTCTTTCGAAAGGAGGAGGTTGCGTTTGCATTACTC
>CAYYEU010000088.1:0-4554 GCA_964470975.1 uncultured Mesoaciditoga sp.
GGGTTCAAATCCCATCGGCTCCACCAGAAGAGGGAGAAATCCCTCTTTTTTGTTGTCGTGAAAATGGTGTAAAATACATTTATATCACTCTTCAAAAGGAGGTGTTTTTTGTGAAGAAATTTCTGATACTTCTTTCGATCACAGCTTTATTGATAGGAATCGTTCCTACCGCATTGGCCGCCAGCCATCTTCGAGTCGCTCTTGTAATTGCCGGTGAGCTTGGAGATAAATCCTTTTACGATTCATCTTATCAAGGCTTAATCCGAGCGGAACATGATCTCGGAGTATATGGAAAAGTTTTACCGTGTAAAACAGATCCGGCCAATTACATGCCACAGATGATAGCAGCTTCTTCGAATTTTGATCTTGTTGTGGTGGTGGGGTACGAATTGATTGATACTTTGAAACAGATTGCTCCTGTATTTCCGAAAGTGGATTACGTGTACGTGGATGATGTCGTCAAAGTTGGACAGGTGACTTCTATAGTGTTTAAACAAAACGAGAGCTCTTTTATGGCTGGGGCGTTGGCTGCGATGATCACAGAGCGAAAAGGTTTTCCCATGGTTAACGAACAGAAAATCATAGGTTTCATTGGTGGAGAAGACTATTCCGTTATAAGAGATTTCTTAACGGGATACATTCAAGGCGCTCACTATATCGATCCAAATGTAAAAGTGCTTACAGGTTTTGTTGGAGGATGGGATGATCCAGCCACAGCAAAGGAAATAGCACTTGATCAGTTTCATCATGGTGCAGATGTTGTCTTCCAAGTTGCGGGAGGAAGCGGACTGGGAGTTATAGATGCGGCGAAACAGTCTGGATTTTGGGCAATAGGCGTTGACTCCCCTCAAGGATACCTTGCTCCCAAGCACATTCTTACGTCGGCTGTTAAAAATGTTGGGAATGCGGTTTATGACATGACAAAAGCAAAATTGAATGGAACTTACAAGCGAAGTACCATCTACACTTACGGAATTTCAAATAACGGTGTTGGATTGAGTTACTCAAGCGAGATGCTTAGAAACGTTCCCGCGGATGTCGTTAGAAAGCTTATTCAATTGAGAACAGATATAATTACTGGAAAGATAAAAGTTAAATCTTATTTCGATAAAAAATGAGTGAGATAGTCAGGCTCAAATCGGTTACAAAGAAATTCGGAAAAGTTGTCGCGGTAAACGAGGTGAATCTCTCCATTGAAAGTGGAGAGATTCACTCCATCATTGGAGAAAATGGTGCCGGTAAGACGACTTTGATGAGGCTTTTGTACGGCATGTACAAGCCAGACAATGGAAGTATATTCTTAAGAGATAAAGCTGTAAGATTCTCTTCACCAAGAGATGCCATAGAAAACAAAATTGGAATGGTTCACCAGAATTTCATGTTGATCGATGACTTTGCCGTTTACGAGAACGTTGTTTTAGGTTCAGAACCACGCAAATGGTTTTCCTTTGATAGAAAACTCGCAAGGGAAAGGGTGAGAAGGCTCGCCGAAGAGTATAAAATGGAAGTTGATGTCGATGAATTAGTAGGGAAAATGCCAGTGGGCCTTCAACAAAAGGTTGAAATATTGAAACTCTTATACAGAAATTCCAACATTTTGATATTCGATGAGCCAACAGCTGTTCTGACACCTCAAGAATCTGATGTGCTCTTTCAAATATTTAAAAAGTTCAAACTTTCCGGAAAGACAGTAATATTTATCTCTCACAAGCTCAAGGAGGTTAAAAAAATCTCAGATAGAGTGTCTGTCATGAGAAATGGTAGCCTCTTAGGTACGTTCATCAACGAGGAGCTTTCTGAGATGAAACTTGCGGAGATGATAGCGGGAAGGAAAATCTCGAAACTCGTGTCAATTCAAACTGAAGCTGGTAAAACCGTCTTGAAAACCGAAAATTTAACGGTTTTGGGAGATAAAGGACTCCCAGAGGTGAGAAATTTGGATCTTGAAGTGAAAAGTGGAGAAATAGTCGGTATAGCCGGTGTGGTTGGGAATGGACAAAGTGAACTCGAAGAGGCTATAAGTGGTATGAGAAAGATCGCTTCAGGAAAGATAATATTCAACAACATGGACGTAACGCACATGTCGGTAAGAGAAAGAAGAGAATTGGGAATGGTTTATATTCCTGAAGATAGGATACGTACTGGTTTGGCTCCATTAGCCTCAATACGTGAAAATGTGATTATGGGACATCAGAATGAAAAAAAATTTCTTGGAAGACTGGATTTCATCAAACGAAAAAACATTCACACCTTTGCCAAGAAAATCGTAAAAAACTACGCAATAGTTTGTAAGTCCGTTGAAGAGCAAGCTGGGACTTTAAGTGGTGGTAACATGCAAAAGGTCGTAATAGCAAGAGAATTTTCTCAGAACGCCGATTTCCTTATAATTTCCCAACCAACGAGAGGGGTAGACGTATTAGGCATAGAATTCATTCATAAAAAAATACTTGATATGAAAAAGGTTGGCGGAGCGGTTTTGCTTATTTCTGCCGACTTGGATGAAGTGTTAGCACTTTCTGACAGAATTTTGGTGATGTACGAAGGACAGATCATATACACCACTTTCATTCAAGAGGCCGAATCCAAAAAAATAGGGCTTGCGATGTTGGGGATAAGATCATGACTGAAAAATACAGAGGCATTTTCATAGTAATAGTTTCATTCCTCCTATCGTTAGTAGTTGGCGGATTTTTGATGATGCTCTACCATGTTTCGCCAATAGATGGATACAGAGAAATGGTGGCTGGTGCTTTGGGAAACAAGTACCTCATTTATTCCACTCTATCGAGAATGATTCCCATACTTCTCACAGGTTTATCGATTGCCATTTCTTTCCATGCTGGAATATGGAACATAGGTGCCGAAGGTCAACTTTATCTCGCAGCTTTTGTCGTGGCGGCACTTGGCGTGAGCTTTCATGGAATTCCTTCTGTGCTTTATCTATTTCTTGGTGTCGCAACGGGGCTTGCCGTAGGGGGGGCGTGGGCTTGGATTCCTGGATATTTGCGAGTTAAGTACAAGGTAAACGAAGTTGTCATGACGATCATGTTGAATTCTGTTGCGGTTTATTTTACTTTGTACATGACAAATGGCCCATTCAGGACATCGCAGGGCTCTCTTGGGGCCACTAATGTTATAGATAAGAACATGTGGTTTAACCATCTTAATCCTTTATCTAATTTGAATACAGGGGTTTATGTGGCAATCGTGGCCGTGGCTGTCGTGGTGTATTTGATGCTGTTTGCAAAGCATGGTTATGAATGGAAAATGTATAGGTTAAATCCAAGATTTGCCCTTTATGGTGGTATAAATGTGAAGAGCAACATGTTACTTGCGATGGTGCTAAGTGGAATGTTGGCAGGCCTTGCAGGAACGTTGTTGGTGATGGGCGATTATCACAGATTTCTTAACGGCATCTCTCCAGGTTACTCTTGGACGGGAATGATACTTGCGATGATGGTGAATTACGATCCAATTGGTGTGATAATTACTTCTTTTGTTTACGCAGTTATGGCTTCTGGCGGTTTACGGTTGGAACTCGCATTAAACGTACCGCAGGAATTAGTTCAAATCGTTTTTGTTCTTTCCGTCATGTTTGTAACAGCTGGTTATGCCATAGCAAATCGCGTGGCAAATCGTCTCCAAGAGGAGGGATGAGAATTTGTACATTTACAGGTCCACCATCGTTACACTTACAATGATAATGCTTCCTGTACTTGGTGGAATGTGGACTTTGCAGGCTGGTATATTGAATATATCTCAAGAAGGTGCCATGCTCATGGCCGCATTTTTCGCTGTACTTGGCTCTTATCTTTTTTCATCATTTTGGATGGGTTTACTTTTTGCAATTTTGGCATCGCTTGTCGTTAATTTGGTATATGCTTTTTTTTGTGTTACGTTACGTGCAAATATATGGGTTATAGGCATGGCGCTAAACATATTGGCATCTAGCCTGACGATTCTTTTACTCAAAAGCATTTTCGGTGTTAAAGGGTCTTTCACATCTGAAAAAATTCAACAGATTCCTTTTGTTCATTTCGGAAACCTTGGCTTCTTCAACAACATTTTCAACAATTTTTCGTTAATTGTTTGGATAACTGTGGCTCTGATCTTTCTTTTTAAATATATCGATTCTCACACGATTTTTGGGCTTCATTTAAAAGCTGCGGGAAAAAACTGGAGAACACTTGACACGGCGGGGATTTCTTCATCAAAAATCAGATACGAAAGTATACTCATAAACGCGGTGTTAGTTGGCATATCAGGTGCTTATCTTTCAATAGGATATTTAAAACTTTTCAACAAAGATATGAGCGCGGGGCGCGGATGGATAGCCGTTGCTGCCGTGATTTTTGGAAATGGCGATTTTACTTGGACGTTAATTGCTACCATTGCCTTTGGCTTTATGGATGCACTTGGCATTTCTCTTCAGTCATCAGGACTAAACTCGAATTTAACTCTGATGTTTCCATATTTGGCGATCATTACCGCACTGATATATCAAGGAATTAAGTCCACAAATGAAAATAAAAGTCAAGAGTCTTAGATAACTCT
>CAYYEU010000089.1:0-4546 GCA_964470975.1 uncultured Mesoaciditoga sp.
TCTTGTTGGCAAGTTCCACACCAGTTAGTATCATTTCTTCACCTTAGAAAAGTCCCGTTATTTTCCCATTGTCATCCACATCTATAAATTGTGCTGCCGGTGCTTTAGGCAATCCGGGCATGGTCATTATTTGTCCCGCTATAGGCACAATGAAACCAGCACCATTCGAGAGCAGAACCTCGCGAACTGTGAAAGTGTAGCCAGACGGCGCTCCGACAACTTTTGGATCGTCGGTAAGAGACGCTTGAGTTTTGGCCATTATAACCGGCAAATTTCCACGGCCTTCTTTTTCTATCTTGCGCATGTCCGAAAGGGCCTTTGAAGTGTAAACAACTCTTCCAGCCCTGTATATTTCACGCGCGAGAGTTTCTATCTTCTCCTTGATTGGAGCATCCCAGTCGTATATACCATGGAAATGATTTCCATCGTTGGCTATGGACTCAACCACTTCTCTTGCAAGATCTTCAGCGCCGGCACCACCATTTTTCCAAGATTCGTTAAGGGCAATTCTTACGCCTAATTTATTCACCTCATCTTCTACCAACTTAATTTCTGCATCTGTATCGGTGGAAAATTTATTCAAAGCGACAACAACTGGCAATCCAAATTTTCTCACGTTCTCGACGTGCACTCTGAGATTTTCGATACCATTTCGAAGCGCTTCGATGTTTTCCTCTTTCAATTCTTTCTTGCTCACTCCACCATGCATTTTCAACGCTCTAACCGTTGCAACAAGAACAACCGTGTCTGGTTTAAGATTTGCGTATTTAGACACGACATCGAAGAATTTTTCTCCTCCGAGATCGGCAGCAAATCCAGTTTCAGTTATCACGTAATCTGCCAACTTGAGTGCTAACTTTGTGGCAACAACACTGTTCGTTCCGTGAGCGATGTTAGCAAAAGGGCCACCATGGACAAAGGCCGGTGTGTGTTCTATCGTTTGAACAAGGTTAGGATTCATTGCATCTCTCAAAAGGGCTGCCATAGCCCCTTGAGCTTTTAATTCCCCAGCCGTTACGTATTTGCCTTTTCTTGTCTGCCCAATTATAATGTTGGAAAGTCTTTCTTTAAGATCGACTATATCGTTTGAAAGACAAAGTATTGCCATGATCTCGGAAGCTGCCGTGATAACGAATTTTTCTTCACGAGGAAATCCATTTGAACGTCCTCCAAGTGAGATTACCATCTGTCGAAGAGCTCGATCGTTCATATCGATAGCTCGTGGCCATGATATTCTTCTGGCATCTATGTCCAATCCGTTACCATGGTGAATGTGAGCGTCTATCATAGCGGAAAGAAGGTTATGCGCAGCACTTACGGCGTGCATGTCACCTGTGAAGTGAAGGTTTATATCCTCCATTGGAAGGACTTGTGCGTATCCGCCTCCAGCAGCTCCCCCTTTGATTCCAAAAACAGGTCCCAAGGATGGTTCACGCAATGTCACGATCGTTTTCTTGCCTATTCTGTTCATCGCTTGAGATAAACCAACACTCGTGGTAGTCTTTCCTTCACCTGCCGGAGTAGGAGTAATGGCGGTGACTATTATGAGTTTTCCATTTGGTTTGTCTTTGAGTTCTTTTAAAAGCTGATGTGGTACCTTTGCAATGTACTTTCCATATGGAATTAAATGATTTTCCTCTATTCCGATTGATCTTGCCACGTCAGAGATTGGATTTAACTTCACGCTCTGAGCAATTTCAATGTCACTTTTCATGAACAAGCCTCCTCTATAACTCGAATTTTTGACGTGGAGCGAGCTTTTTTGCGATCTTATCGAGAACGCCGTTCACAAATTTTCTATCTCCCTCAGTGCCGTAGTTCTTTGAAAGTTCGATTGCTTCGTTTATGGTGACTTCTATGGGAATGTTATATTGGTAAATAAGCTCGTAAGTCCCCAGTCTAAGTATACTTTTAGAAACTATCGAAAGCCTTTCCAGTGACCAACCCTTTAAACGCTCCGAGATGGCCCTGTCTATTTCGTCAATTTTTGAGGTAGTGCCTTCAACAAACTCCATTATTTCTTTTTCAAAAACCGCAGAAACGCCTTCCATCTGGCAAACTTTGTGTACAGACTCGGAAGGCGTCAATTTTTGAAACTCCATCTGGTAAAGGGCTTTAAACGCCAGATCTCTTACCATCCTACGATGAGATCTTATGTTGTGCACCTAATCTTGGTCCTCCGTTTCTTCGTCTTGTGTGTATTCTTCCTCTGCATGTTTTGCGCTTATGACATCTTCAACCAAAACGTTAACTGCTATGACTTTAAGACCTGTGATATTTTCAACCTCTTGCGTTATCTCTTCCTGGATCTTTTTCGATACTTCGGGGATCTTTTCACCGTATTTCACTTTTGTCTTTACCGAAACAGAAAGACTGCTTTCATCTTTTCTGTCAATAGAAACTTGCTTACGATAGTATTTGTACTCACGTGATTTTTGATTTATCTCTTTTCCTTCAAGTTTGGCAAGTGTCAAGATCACAACATCTGTTATGACTTGATCGGAAATGTCTATCTTACCGCCACCCTTGCTTTCCATGTTTTGCATTTCTTCATCTTTTTCACCCATGTTTTCCCCACCTTTCCTTTTCAAGATTTGAATTACAGAGCTGTTTATGCTCTTTCTATGTAATCTCCAGTTCTTGTATCAACTTTCACTTTTTCTCCTCTTTCGACAAAAAAAGGAACAGTGATCTTCAAATTCGTTTCAAGTACCGCTGGCTTTCCACCACCTGAAACCGTGTCGCCCTTGAAACCAGGATCCGTTTCAATAACTTTCAACACGACATTCGCCGGTAAAAGAATGTCTATCACCTTATCTTCGTGAAAAACGAGGTTAAGATCCATATTCTCCGTCATGAATTTCAATTCGTCTTCTATTTCACTGGCTGGCAACGCGTATTGTTCGTAATCGTCCGTGGTCATGAAATGGGCAAAATCATCGTCTTTGTACAGATATTGGGCAGACCTCAAAGTGAGGTTTACCTCTTCAACTTTTTCCCCGCTTTTGAAGGTTTTGTCCTGAACTAAGCCCGTCAAAACATCTTTTAGTCTGGTTCTAACCACAGCACTGTGTCCTCGTCCCATCTTGTGCATCGAAAAATCAACAACCTTGTAGATCTTGTCGTCAAGCATTATGTGTGTGCCCTTTCGCAAACTTGAAACATCTATCACCGATATAACCTCCTCAAATCTGTGTGAATTCTTTATTGAAAGTCGAAAGACAATCGTATCCATCTGAAGTTAAAAGTACGTCGTCCTCTATCCTTATTCCAAATTTCCCTGGTATGTAAACACCAGGTTCAAACGTGATAACGACATTTGATGGGATTTTCTCTTCATATCTTGGGCTTAAAAACGGCGGTTCATGCACATCCATACCAAGACTATGTCCCAAGCTGTGTGTAAAGTACATCCCAAGATTTTTATTTTCTAAAACTTCACGAGCCATGCTGTCTATCTCTTTCCCAATTAACCCACTGTGTGCATTCTTCATCGCCGTCATTTGAGCCTCTAAAACTGCGTTGTATGCCTCTTTTGCCTCTTGTGGAACCTTGCCAATAGCAAACGTTCTCGTCATGTCACTGCAATATCCATCGACCAGAGCACCAAAATCTACGACCATCATTTCGCCTTGCTCGATCTTCTTATCACTGGCAAGACCATGAGGTAAAGCACCGCGATATCCGGAAGCCACGATCGTATCAAAAGACGGTTTTTGCGCTCCCCCCATTACCATTTCATATTCTAAAGTGGCGGCAAACTCTCTTTCTGTCATGCCATAATGAAATTTTTTCAGCGTTCTTTCAAGAGCACCTTGAGCCACACTTATCGCTTTCCTTATCTTTTTGACTTCTTCCTCATCCTTAACAGCTCTTATTGCGGAGATCTCTTTTTCAACATCTTCTAAAGCAACATCAGATTCAAGTTTTTTGTACCAAGAATAAAATAACTTAGAACCTTCAATGCCTATCTTCTTACCCTTTACAACTTCTAAAACTTTGTCAATCAAAGAAGAACTTCCGGTCTTTATCATCTCAAAGTCGGATTCTTGAGAAGCTTGGGTGTAAAAACGAGAATCAACCACAAGCAGGCGTTCTTTTTCTCCTATAATCACAGCTCCTGTATCACCACTGAAATTGCTAAAATATCTCACCGTCTTATTAGAACCTTCAGAAGATAGACTTACGAAGAAATCAAGACCTTTCTTGCGAAGCACTTCTATGACTTTGTTGGTTCTGCTCATAAGCTATTCCCGCACTCATCGAAAAAAATGCGAGAGCCGCCTCCCTTCTCATTTCTGTACGCAAATTATACCACAATTACTTTATACACACCACCCACCGCAAGCGGTCCCCCCGCCTCAAGGCGGGATTAATCTCCTCTTCAGAGGAGGGGACCATGGAGTGGCATCGATGATTAGTCCCCTCTATCAAGAGGGGTGGCTCGAAGAGCCGGGGTGTGTTATCTCTATCAAGAAGAGTAACACCGTCAGGTGATGGGGTGTGTCATCTTTGTTTCAATCCACACGCCCGTGAAGGGCGCGAC
>CAYYEU010000090.1:0-4383 GCA_964470975.1 uncultured Mesoaciditoga sp.
ATAATTTTGTTTGTGCTTTTTCAAAGGCCTAATTTCCAATGAATTAAAATCGTTACTTTCACACACATCAAAAGATTCTGTTTAAAGTTTTCTTTTGTGGCTTTTCGAATTTGCAAACTCCAACAGGACACTTACTCGCTCCTATGTGGGCAAGAAATTCGTCTTTGAAGTTTTCCATCATGCTAAGCATGGGAAGGGTTATGGATTGACCTAGTCCACAAAAAGCTGTATCGGATATTTCTCTTGACATTTCTTCGATTTGACTGATGTATTCCTTTTTTCCTTTCCCTTTCGAAATATCATCGATCATTTTGTAAATCGCGCGTGTTCCTTCACGACAAGGTGTGCATTTGCCACACGATTCGTGCATGTAAAATTTTGCCACCTTCTTTGCCACATCAACCGCACAATTTGTATCATCTACAACCATCACAGCTCCTGAGCCTAATGAAACACCTTTCTTTATCGATTCGTATGCCATAGGCACATCAAGCTTATCTTCTTTTACGAAACTCCCTGCCGTTCCACCTGTTTGAACCATCTTCAGTTTTCTTCCATTGGCCACGCCTTCACCAAAATTGTAAATAACCTCTCTCAAAGTTGTTCCCATCTCAAGTTCTACAATTCCGCGATTGGTGATGTTTCCAACTAACGAGAAAACCTTTGTTCCACTGGATTCTTCCGTGCCGTACGATTTGAAGGCGTCTGGACCGTTTAGGATTATCCATGGTATGTTGGCAAGCGTTTCCACGTTGTTTATCAAGGTTGGTTTCCCAAAAAGCCCTTTTACCGTCGGATAAGGAGGTTTCAACCTTGGCCGTCCCGCTTTCCCTTCCAACGATTCCATAAGAGCCGTTTCATCACCTACCACGTAGGCTCCAGCACCTGGCCTAACGGTTATATGAAACGAAAATCCGCTTCCAAGTATATCTTCTCCAAGCAGCCCAAAGTTTTCTGCATCTTTTATAGCCTTTTGAATTCTTTCAATCGATTCGTAATACTCTCCTCTGATGTATATATACCCGGTATCCGCTCCCACAGCGTAGCCACCTATTATCATAGCTTCCAAAATAGAATGAGGATCTCCTTCGAGGATAAGTCTATCTTTGAAAGTTCCTGGCTCTCCTTCATCTGCATTACATAAAACGTATTTTTTATTGCTTTGAGATTTTCGCGTCATTTCCCACTTCAAACCTGTTGGGAAACCCGCGCCACCTCTTCCTTTAAGCTTCGAATCCTTGATAAGCTGTATAACTTTTTCGGGTCCCATTTTAAAAGCTTTCCCCAAAGCCATGTATCCATCTCTTGCTATGTACTCTTCTATGCTATTCGGATCTATTATTCCAGCATTTCGCATTACTATACGAATCTCTTTTTGGGACGAGATTTCAGAAGTTTTAAGTTTCTCCAATTCAACTCGAAGGCTTTCTACCCACCGTCCCTTCAAAAGGTGCTCTTCAAAAATTTTCTTTACATCATTTGGTGAATTCACCACATAATAGATATCGTCTGGAAGAATTTGTAAAACTACACCTTTTCCATGTACACCAAAGGTTCCCGTTTCTATGACTTGTATGAGATCGGACATGTTGTGATCCGCTATTAACAATTTAAGCAGGCCTTCATATTCCTTAGCACCACTTAAAAGGCTGTTTGAATCTGCTGAAATCAGAATTGTTGTCATTGGTTTCATGAGCTTTCACCTCGATATTCTTCCACGATTTCTTTTACTCTTGCTGGCGTTAAGTTTCCATAAGTTTCACCGTTTATCATTATTACCGGTCCAACACCACAAAGTCCAAGACAAGAAGAGGCCTCCAATGTAAAAAGCCCGTCTTTCGTCGTTTCTCCGGTCTTAACTCCTAATGTTTCTTCAAGGGCTTCTTTCACTTCTCTTCCACCAACGACATGGCAGGGCAAACTTTCGCAATATCTAATAAGATATTTTCCTCTTGGCTTTGTCGAATACATACTGTAAAAAGTTGCAAGTTCGTACACTCTGTTTATTTTAACCTTTAACACCTCTGAGATCACTTCTGCAGCTTCAAGTGGTATAGAATTGTTGAAAAGCTCTTGAGATGCGTGCAATGCCATTAAAATTTCATCGCCACTTTCCATTTTTTGTTTTCTTATCTTTTCAAGTTGTTCTTCAAGGAGTTGGATTTTATCCATATGGAACCCCACCTTTCTTAGATGATTAACTTTTGTGTTTAAACATCTCAGCGAGTTTCAATGAGATCCACTGCATCAACTTTTTTCACAGCATCAAAATTACACGCTGCATAACAGCTTCCACATTTAATACACGCCTCTTGATCTATTTGATGGACTTGTTTAATTTTTCCGATCACCGCATTTACTCCACAAGCGCGTGCACAAGCACCACAACCAACACACTTCTCCGGATCGATCGTATAGGCTATCAAAGCTTTACACGATTTTGAGGGACATCTTTTCTCTTTTATGTGGGCTTCGTACTCATCACGGAAATATCTCAGAGTTGACAAAACTGGATTCGGTGCCGTTTGCCCAAGACCACAAAGTGCCGTATCTTTTATGGATATGGCCAATTGTTCAAGGGTGTCAATATCTTCTAATTTACCTTCTCCTTCAACAATCCTATGGAGTATTCCTAACATTCTTTTCGTTCCCTCACGACAAGGCGTACACTTGCCGCATGATTCTTCTGCGCTGAATTCTAAGAAATAACGTGCCACATCTACCATGCATGTGTCTTCATCCATCACAACCATACCGCCGGAACCCATTATCGTACCTAATCTTGTCAACGAATCGTAATCCACAGGAGTATCAAGGTATTCAGCAGGTATACAACCACCAGATGGACCACCGGTTTGCACGGCTTTGAACTTTTTACCGTTCGGTATGCCTCCACCTATGTCAAATATTATCTCTCTTAAAGAAGTTCCCATTGGAACTTCAACAAGGCCTGCGTTGTTTATCTTTCCTGACAGTGCAAAGACTTTCGTTCCTCTGGATTTCTCTGTTCCGATCGAAGCAAACCAATCCGCACCTTTGTTTATGATAACCGGCAGATTAGCAAGAGTTTCGACGTTGTTTATAACGGTTGGCTTATCCCAAACCCCTCGTTGAGCTGGATAAGGTGGCTTTTGTACAGGCTGGCCACGCATTCCTTCTACTGAACGGATAAGTGCAGTTTCCTCTCCACAGACAAATGCTCCTGCACCTATTCTCAATTCGACATCGAAGGAGAAATTCGTATCAAGTATGTCCTTGCCAAGTAAGCCGTACTCATGAGCTTGAGATATGGCTCTTTTTAAACGTTCTATGGCGAGTGGATACTCAGCTCTTACATAGATGTATCCATATTGGGCACCTATCGCATATCCGGCAATCATCATGCCTTCTAAGACGCTATGTGGATCCCCTTCTAACACGGATCTATCCATGAATGCACCAGGATCGCCCTCGTCGGCGTTACAAATGACGTATTTCTCGTTTGATTTCGATTTGCGAGTGAACTCCCACTTTAAACCAGTTGGGAAACCCGCTCCTCCTCTTCCTCTTAATCCACTTTTTTTAATCTCTTCTATCACTTGTTCAGGTGATTCTCTAAGTATTTTGCTTAAAGCAAAATAACCATCGTTTGCTATGTATTCATCGATGTTGGATGGATCTATTACCCCAAGATTTCTAGTGACTATTTTAACTTGCCTTGTGAAGAACGGAAGTTCTTCTTTTACCCTTGGTTTGATCTCACCTGTTGGGCCTTTGTAAAACAATCTTTGTACAACCCTACCCTTAAGGAGATGTTCTTCCACTATTTCTTTGGCATCTTGAGGTTTGAGTTTTTGGTAAAAAACTCCTTCTGGATATATGACCATCAATGGGCCAAGATTGCATGAACCCATGCATCCGGTCTCCACTATTTTGATTACACTATCCAAACCATACTTTTTTATTTCTTCTTCAAGAGCAGACTTGACGGATTGTTCTCCTGAAGAAATACATGCTCCGCCTGCACAGATAAGGATCGTATTTTCAACAGTCATGCAATCGCCTCCAATCAAATCTTCCCACGCTTAACAAGGATGTCCCCCAACACATTGCCTTTTACAACATGCTCTTTTACAATTCGGCGTGCCTGCTTTTCATTCACATGGCCATATATAACCGCTTCTTCATCTCCAATTTGAACTTCCACAGTAGGTTCTACTTCACACAATCCCATACATCCAGACTGTACCACAGCCACATCATCTATGGACTGTTTTTCCAGCTCATCCACAATAGCCCTTAAAGTATCTTTTGCACCGGCACTTATTCCACAAGTTCCCATCCCAACTACTATTCTTCCCCGCTTTTTGGATTCACGTCCCTTTAGATTCTTAAGAGATTCTT
>CAYYEU010000091.1:0-4354 GCA_964470975.1 uncultured Mesoaciditoga sp.
AGCGTTCATCCTGAGCCAGGATCGAACTCTCCATCCAAATCTTTTACACACTCTTGGAAACCTCTCGGCTTCCCCTTACCATTGCTGCCTGCTTTTCAATGACCTGTAACTTTCAAATTCTTTACGGCCTTCGTTAGCGACCGATGAATATCGTACCACACATAGCGTGACAACACAATAAATTGAATGTGAAATATGCGTTAATCGGTTTTTCTGTAGGTAGGGGATTTCTTGACTTCTTTCAACACATAAAATTCAATTTCATCTGCTGGAAGGAAGTCTTCAAATCCTTCTAAATTCAGGCCACCTTCTTGAGGAGCTTCAAGAGAATTCACATCGCTTTTGAAATGTTTTAAAGTTTCGATGGTTCCATCGAATATCTGTTTATTTGCTCTAAAAACGCGAGCCCTTGAGCTCTTTTCTACACGTCCATCGTACAGCTGAAATCCGGCTATTTTCCCAGTTTTGGAGATGTTAAAAACCTGCAAAACTCTCGCGTGTCCTATAATTTCTTCAACAATTTCAGGCTCCATCATGCCACTTAGCGCAGCTTTTATGTCATCCAAAAGTTCAAATATGACGTTGTAAATTTTTATTTGAACTCCAAGTTGTTCGGCTTTAGCTTTTGTTCTTGGTTCATTCCCAACGCTGAATCCTAATATGATTCCTTGTGTTGCAGAAGCCAGTAACACGTCGTTAACGTTAACGTTCCCAATTCCAGCATGTATTATCTCAATGTTTATCTCTTCTGGTTCTATCTTTTGTATAGAGGTTTTCAATGCGCCTAATGCCCCAAAAGTATCTGCCTTTAAAATCAGGTTCAGTACTTTACGACCTTCAGATTGAGCGAGTTCCAGGATGTTGTCAAGCCTAACATGCTTGGTCTTAGCCTTAGAGGATTGCGCATATTTTTCAGCATAGGCTCTTGCAGCTTTTTGATCTGAAACCACGTACAATAGTGAATTCGTGTCCGGAACATCTTCAAATCCCAAAACCACTACTGGATCCGATGGATTCGCCAATTTAACCTGTTTACCATTTTCATCAAGTAGCGACTTCACTTTACCATGTGTCTTACCGGCAACAAAATTATCACCCATCTTCAAGATACCATCTTTAACCACCACTGTCGCCACAGGCCCTCTGAATTTGTCGAGTTTTGATTCTATTATGACCCCTCTGGCTTTCCCTGTGGAATGGCATTTTATTTCTTTCAATTCGGCAACTAAAAGGATCATCTCAAGCAACTCATCTATTCCTATTCCAGCTTTAGCAGAAATTGGAACAACTGGGGTGTCTCCTCCCCAATCATCTGGAATGACATTCAATTTGTTCACAAGTTCTTGTTTCGTGAGTTCAACATTCGCATTTGGCTTGTCTATTTTGTTTATTGCCACAACAACGGGAACTCCAGCAGTTTTTGCATGATCATAAGCCTCAACTGTTTGTGGCATCACTCCATCATCGGCTGCAACAACCAAAACAACTACATCTGTAGCTTGAGCACCACGAGCCCTCATTTCAGTAAACGCTTCGTGGCCGGGAGTGTCTATAAAGGTGATACTCTTGCCGTTAATTTTAACTTTGTAAGCACCTATAGATTGAGTTATCCCACCGACCTCTTTTTCTGCAACGCGAGTACGTCTAATCCTATCCAAAAGGGTCGTTTTGCCGTGATCAACATGTCCCATGATCGTGACAACCGGAGGGCGAGGAGATAGCTCATCTTTATTTTCAACGTAAAACTTATCAAATTCTTCTTTCAGCGGATCAGAAATTTTTTCTTCTTTTGGAAGAACGAATTTCACGCGTATGGAATATTTTTGAGATATTTCTTCTATGTTCCTTCGATCAAGAACGGTGTTTATGGTAAAAGCTCTTCCCTCCATAAAAAGATCCTTTATAACTTTAGAAGTGGATATGCCAATTTTCTCGCACAGTTCTCTGAGCGTGATATTCTCGCTTACCTCTATTTCTTTCTCTTTTACAAGATTTTCTTCCACTTCCGTCTTTTCCTCAATTTCGATCTCTTTTTCTTCACGAGGTTTTGATTTTGGCTTTGGGGCTTTCTTGACTTCGATGTTCTCTTCCTCTTCCACAGAAGAGTAGATATCCACCAGCATATCAACAGTGTGACTGTCTAAAGTTGACATGTGATTTTTAACCTCTACTCCTAAATCATCCAGCTCGGCAAGAAGTTCCTTACTGGTCATTTTAAGTCGTTTTGCCAACTCATAAACTCTGATCTTTTTCTCCATTTACTTCCCTCCATACACGTTACCATTGAAAATTATCTTCATGATGCCTTTCACGAATGTTTCATCGGTAATGCCAACGGCTGATGCTTCTTTTTTACCGATGCACATCCCAAGTTCTTTTTTCCCGGCGTCTAATTCAACATGTAAAATTCCATTTGCCTCACATTTTTTTAGTATTTGATTGACGCTTTCTCCAAAATCAGATGAAAACACTATGATTTTCTTTCTATATGGATCTGATATGTAATGCTTTAAAATTTTCTGTCCAACTACTATCTTACCAGATCTTGCAGCTAAACCTAACAGACCCATTATCTTACTTTCTTCTTCTTTTTTCAATCGTTAGATTCCTCCATGAACTGGCGTATGTCTATTTTCCAACCGGTTAACTTCGCCGCAAGACGCGCATTTTGTCCATCTTTTCCTATTGCAAGTGAAATTTGAGTTGGTGAAACGGTAACATGGGCACGATGTTCTTCCTCGTTTACCATTACATTCATAACTTTTGCTGGCGCCAGAGCGTTAGATATGAATTGTACTGACTCCGAAGAAAAAGGTATTAAATCTATCTTTTCACCGTTCAACTCTTTGATTACCTGTATTATCCTACTTCCACCTTCACCAATGCAAGCTCCCACTGGATCTACATTTGGATCCGTTGAAACTACGGCTACTTTCGATCTTCCACCTGCCTCACGGGCTATAGCAACTATGCGGACGATTCCACTTTCTATCTCTGGAACGTGTTTTTCAAGCAATTTTTGAACGAATTCGGGCACAACCCTGCTCAGAATGACAAGTGGTCCTTTCGTTCTCTTTTGAACTTCCAAAACGTATCCTCTTACAAGCTGTCCAGTGGAAAATTTTTCCCCTGGCATTCTTTCCCTCGCAGGTATGATCGCGTCAACTTTATTTATTCTCAAATCAACATCCCCACCACCGGAATGTACAACTTCAGCAGAAACTATCGTGTGAATAAGCTCGGAATATTCTTGGTACAACGTTTCCTTTTCCACTTCACGAAGTTTCTGAATGAGAACCTGCTTGGCGGTTTGAGCTGCTATTCTTCCGAATTTCTTCATATTCAAGACATTTCTGATCGTTCGAGTCTTTGTTTCTCCATTATCATTTTCTTCTTCCATTATCCTGTAAACGGCTATTTCGCCAGTAACAGGGTCAATCTTAACTTGAATTTCATCTTCATGAACATCAAAATTCTTTTTGTAGGCAGTTGTTAAAGCTTTTTCAAGTATTTGCAAGATTTCTTCTCGATGGATGTTTTTCTCTTCCTCTAACTGCTCTAAAGCTTCTAACAAATTAAGATTCAGCATCGATATGCCTCCTTAAAACTCAACTTCCAGGTTTGCAGATGTAACCTCTGAAAATTTATAAGTCTGAACTTTTCCATTTACATCCAAAGCAAAAGTCCCGTTTTCTTCATCACAACCATTTATTTTTCCGATAACTACATGATTTTTTCCATCTTCTTCACTGATTTTCACCTTTGCAAGTCTGCCTGTAAATCTTTTGAAGTCTTTCAAATTTCTTAACGGTCTGTCAAGCCCTGGAGATGAAACTTCGAGAGTGTAATTCCCAAGGCTTACTTCAGCGTCCAGCAACGGGCTTAATTCTTTTGAGAAAGATTCACAATCTTTTATGCTAACGTAATCTTTCATGTTGTCTATGGTAATCGTGATGATCATCTTTCTGCCACGTTTGTGGGATTTGATATCGAAAATCTCATACCCCATTCTTTTTGCAACAGCCTCAGCGAGGCTTTTTACACTTTCTAAACTTTCCATCACAGTGAACACCTCTTCAACTTTTAAAAGAAATTCGAGGGCTCTTGCCCTCGAATCAAGAATATTCTATCACACTTTTTTATCAATGTCAATGTTCCGAGCACAATTCCCTGACAATTTTTTCGCTGTCTTCCTTAGCAATCTTTTCTGCAATCTTCCTAAAATGATAACCATAAATGGCAAAGGCCACCACAGTTGAAAAATATTTACGCTTTTTGAATAAGCTCCAAAAGAGCATCTTCCAATACTCTTTTCTCTCTTTTCCAAATACTCCTATAACCCAAATAGTTCTCA
>CAYYEU010000092.1:0-4351 GCA_964470975.1 uncultured Mesoaciditoga sp.
CAACAAAAAAAAGTATTACAACTGTTATCTGCATGACGATCATCATGCTTCCCCCCTATTGTTTATTTTCGCTCTTTACTTCTTTCGCCACGTATTCGATACTCATTTTTACCGCTGGCGTTTTGAAAACTTTTGACACGTCATCTAACCTGACAAGCCATCCCTTATCATGAGGCTTCACAAGAACATAATACATTTGCGGGAATTTCCCGTCCACGGCAACCGTTCTTAAGAGGTAGCCGTCTTTCCCTTTAAAAAGTCCCTTGAATTGAACGATCGTTCCCTGCTCTAAGAATCTTTTTCTTGAGATTTTCTCTAATTTTTCCAAATCAACATCTTTTAAATGCACGTGTGGCACTTCAAACCCCTCCAAAATTCTTTTCACTTTGAATTGTTTTGAATGGATAACGATCGACCACGATTTTCTTCCTAAATTTTCCCATTTTCTACCGTACTTGGTACTTTTCAACGATGGGAGTTCCCGCGTATCAAAAGCAATACCAAGTGACCTTAAGTTTTCTTTCGTCCACTCAAAATAATCGTGATCGTCTGTTACGGTTACAAACTTGCCGGTTGGTTTTAACGTTGAAGAGACACTCATTAAAAAATCCCTATCAAAAAGCCTCTTATCAGATTGTGATCTTTTGGGCCATGGGATAGGATAAAATGCGAGAATAAGATCTGTACTTTCCTTTGCAAAAAGTTCACGACCCAAAAATTTAGCGTCTCCTCTGATAAGCTTGAGATTTTTGAGTTTGAGATCGTAAGCACGCTTTGCGGCTTTTTCACACGAAATCTCAGAATTATCTATTCCTATGAAAAAGTCCTTTGTCCTTGAATACGCCATACGTGATAGTAGTTCGCCATTGCCAAATCCAATTTCAACGATCAACTTTCCACTTTGTTCTAAAACGAATGGCATTTTCAAATTAAAGGGATCTAAAATGTACTTTTCAAGTGATTTTGTACTCCTCAAAGCTTTGGAGACGGTAAAGTTTCGCATATATTCCTCCTTCTTTCATCAACGTTTCATGATCGCCTTCTTCTACTATTTCACCTTCGTTTACCACAAGTATCCTGCTCACATTTCTTATGGTAGAAAGCCTGTGAGCTATGATCACGGTCGTTCTATCTTCGGTGAGTCTTTTAAGAGCTTGTTGAATCATGGATTCGGTTTCGACGTCTATGCTGGCAGTAGCTTCATCCATTATAACCACCTTGGGGCTTCGAACAAAGGCACGAATCATGGATATCAATTGCCGTTGTCCTGTTGATAAATTAGTACCCCCTTCTCTGACAATTGTGTCAATCCCTTCTGGAAGTGATGAAACGAATCTATCCAAATCAAGATCATGGATTGCGTTTAAAACTTCTTCACGGGTGATGTTTCCGTCCCAGAGCGTGATGTTGTCTATTATCCTTCCAGAAAAAAGCATAACTTCTTGTAAAATGACGTTGACTTTTCTTCGTAATTCTCTGTTTGAACAGTTTTTTATCTCTATTCCACCAACCTGAACACTTCCCTTTGCGTAATCATAGAGACCGGTTAAAATAGATGAGATCGTGGATTTCCCAGCGCCGGTATGACCAACAATGGCAACTTTTTCCCCATTTTTAACATTCATGGATATCCCCTTAAGAATCCAATTTTCATCATCATAAGCGAACCAAAGATCTTTTATCCTTATTTCGCCTGATGAAATTTTCGCATCTGGAGAGGGAGTGTTTGGAAGTGGTAATTTCAAGAGTGCCCGTATTCTTTCAACAGAGGTCATAGATGATTGAAGATTTGAGAAATTCTCTGCCATATCGTTTATTGGATGAAATAACATGCCTATGTAACTGACAAAGGCAAACAAAGTGCCTATTTCAAGCGTTTTAGAAACTACAAAATGAGCTCCAAACCATATGATCAACGTTATGGCAAAATAGCGTGTAAAGTCTATCGTCGGTCTGAATATTGCATATATCAAGACCATTTTGAGAGATGAATGATAGTAATCATCGTTGACTTTGTAAAATTCTTGCGCTTTTTCCTTCTCCTTGTTAAAGAGGAAAGTTACCACCATTCCACTTACATGTTCAGCAAGGAAAGCATTCAAAGCCGCAAGTTTTGCTCGCACAAGGCGGTAAGCTTTTCTTGAGAAAAACCTGAATAGATAAATTATCGCCACTATGAACAGGAAAGTAGGAAAAAGTATTAAAAAGAGATGAAAGTCCATTTTGAAAAGTACGTATAGGATTCCAACTATCAGGACCGCGTCTTTGAAGATCGAGGCAACTATCTTCGAGAACATATCGTTTAGATTCTGAACGTCATTCGTTACTCTAGTTACCAACCTTCCACTTATATTGGAATCGAAAAACTTCATAGGTTGCTTTAAAATATGATCAAAGAGTGAATTTCTAACATCATTAACGGTTTTTATAGCCACTATTTGTGAAGTCCATAGTTGGGTGTAAGTGGCAAAGAAAATAAGCAAATATATTACAAAAATTTCCATGGCAATTACGCTTATTTCACGTATTCTCACGTTATCTAAAATTGAAGCATTTACCTGATACTCGTGTCCTTCACCTTTTATGAAAACCTTAGCTCCATTTTCGTTTAGAGTGTAATCGCCATTTGCATTTGGTACAAAGTAAAAATTTTCAACCTTGATAGAGCCAAGAGATGGTTTCAAAGACTTGGAATACGTTGTAGGGTGCAAATAAAAATTTATGGCATTTTTCATCAAGTAAGGTGGGAACAAGCTCATCAAGCTGATCAGCATCATGAGAGCGATTGATATGCTTAGCACCTTCCAGTAAGGTTTAACGTATTTAAAAGCCCAAGCAAACAGGCCTATGTTTTCAAAAAAAGATACGTTGTATTCTTCTCTTTCAAATTTTCCCATCAACCAGCCGACTCCCCGTGCTGTTTGTGAAGAAGTTTTTGAAGAAGGAATATCTTTTCTCTCACCTTAAGATTTCCTTTTTTGATTGATTCGTCAATTTTTTTGCAAGAATAAACAACAGAAGAATGATCCCTTCCAAACCATTTCCCAATTTCAGAAAATGTCTTGTGCATGTACTTCCTGGCAAAATACATCCCAATTTGTCTTGCAGATGAAAGTTTGGCGGTTCTGAGTTTTGCGTCCAACTCAGCAGGCAAAACATCGAAAACACTTGAAAGCACCTGAAAAAACAATTCTTTTTCCGAATTCGCACTTTTCATAATTGGATGATCGCCAATTACGTCTCTGACAGCATTTGAAATTGCAACGTCATTTATATCACTCTTTGAGCTTTTGAACGCAAGTTTTGTTACTATTCCCTTGATCGTTCGAACGTTGTTTGAAGAGGCAGCTATCTCACGAGCCATTTCGTTAGTCAAAAGTATCCCGCTTCTTTTCGCAAAAGTTCTGGCAATTTGCATAGCGGTTTCAATATCCGGATCGTATACTTTTACAACAAGGCCCATTTGAAATCTTGAAACAAGACGGGGTTGAAATTCTGAAAGTTGGGTTGGCGTACGATCGCTACACAACACGATTTGTTTGGAGTGATCCAAAAGATGGTTAAGGGTGTGAAAAAGCTCTGACTGAATTCCATTTTTCCCCATAAGAAACTGGATGTCATCTATGATGAGAACATCTATTTTTTCTCTGAAATTCTTTCTGAATTCTTGAGTTGAATTGTTCCTTATGGCCATGATCAAATCGTTCATGAATTTCTCGGCGGTGACGTACATCACACGTGTATCTGGAGAGTTCTGAATTAAGTAATTTCCCATGGCGTGAAGCAAGTGAGTTTTTCCAAGCCCGACTCCACCATACACAAAAAATGGATTCATTTCCCCAGGAGATTTTGAAACTTCAAGAGTTCCATCATAAGCCTCTTCGTTGAAGGGCCCCACAACGAAATTTTCAAAAGTGTATTCTTTGTTGAAGTCGCTGTAAACAAC
Organism: uncultured Mesoaciditoga sp.; assembly: GCA_964470975.1. Taxonomy (GTDB): domain Bacteria; phylum Thermotogota; class Thermotogae; order Mesoaciditogales; family Mesoaciditogaceae; genus WGFY01. Next base: position 3,947 of record CAYYEU010000092.1, read on the forward strand.
TGGGCGCTTTCTGATTAGGCGCTCTCTCTTTTCTTTTTTCCTTACAACTTTCGTCTCCGCCATTTCATCTTCTATAACATAGGGAATATTTTTAGCGAAAACTTCTTTTATGCTACTCTTGAACTGCTTGTCATATTTTTGGCTGAGCCAATCTTTAATAAAAAGGTTTCCAACAGAAAAAGTGATCAGCGTATCCGTCACTGATTTCACGCTGAAAGTACCAAACCACATTTCCCATGATTTTTTAGAGATCTTGGATCTCAAAACTTCCAAGATCTTTTCAGAAATTTCCATATTTGTTCCTCGATTTGTAGGTATAAGAAGCATCTATATGATACCAAAAAAATGAATGATAATTACAAAATTAATGTGAAAATTCAAGCACCAATTTCATGTTCTATTTGT
>CAYYEU010000093.1:0-4202 GCA_964470975.1 uncultured Mesoaciditoga sp.
GTTGGTCAAGAAGTACTTTACAACATGAATGTTTACAAAACTCCCCCAACTTTGAAAGAGCTTTTAGGGAGGAAAAACCTAAAAGTGGCAGTTCAGATGGGTACGACGGGAGACGATGCTGCCAAGGCCTTTTTCAAAAACGCCAGAGTTCTTGAATTTGCGTCCATGGATGAAGCTGCTCTCCAAGTTGCCATGAGAAAAGCTGATGTGGCGGTCGCCGATTCGACGTACGTTAGCTACATGGCAAAAAAATACTCACAGTTGTTGAGCATAAACGAAACTTTAACCACAGAGAATTATGGTATCGCCATGAAACAAAGTGAGTTCAACTTGTTGAATTGGGTGAACACCTTCATAACGTACGAAAAAGCAAATGGGGAATGGCAAAAACTCTACGATGAATGGTTTACGAACTATCAACCAAACTCGTAAGGTGGTCTTCATGAACAGGATCCTAAAAAAAATATCGATCGCGGCATTCACTGTCGCGATCTTCGGAGTGCTTTATTATTTGTTATCCTTGAAATACCCATTTCACTGGAACATAGTGCCAACAGATTATTTGAAACTTTACTTTCTTGGCCTCTTGATGACGTTGAAAATTTCCGCTTTCAGCATAGTGTTTTCTTTTGCAATAGGAGTTATAGGAGGCATCATGAAAGTATCGAAAAGCGAAACACTGAGAGATCTGTCTGGAATTTACGTGACGTTTTTCAGAAACATTCCCCTGCTTGTGGTGATCTTGCTGGTTTATTACGGAGTTGGAACCGTCTTCGACTTTCCAAGATTTTGGGCAGCAGTTATAGCCCTTTCCACATTTGAAGGGGCTTACATGATAGAGATCATAAGAGCGGGAATTCAATCCATACCGAAAGAACAGTTTGAAACGGCGGAAGCTCTTGGTCTCTCGCCTAAAGAAAGATTTTTTGACATAATTCTTCCACAAGCTTTCAGAAACTCCCTGCCTTCCTTAACAGGACAATTCATAAGTCTTGTGAAGGACAGTTCGTTGGCGTCTATCATAGCAATAAACGAATTGACTCAGCGTGGGAATCAAGTTGCCACGATGGCCTTGGCTTCTTTTGAAAGCTACATAACCATCGCAGTTATATATTTTTCGATCACGTACGCTTTGAGTTTTATCAGTGCGAAGATTGAAAGGAGGTTCGCAATACCATGACAAGCGTAATTTCTGCAAAACACGTGAAAAAATCTTTTGGCACCACCTCTGTACTAAAAGATGTTTCAATGGAAATTGAAAAAGGAGAAGTTATCGTGCTGATGGGATCGTCAGGCACAGGGAAATCGACTTTCCTAAGGACTTTGAATTTTTTGGAAGTCCCAGACGGCGGAGAGATCATTTTTAACAACATGAAAATGGCAAACAATCCTTTGATCTTAAGACAGGCACGCGCTCACATGGCTTTTGTGTCACAAAGCTACAATCTTTTTCCACACATGAGTGCTTTGAAAAATGTGGTTTACCCACTCGTGAAAGTCAAAAAAATGGAGAAAAACGAGGCTAAAACAAAGGCAATCGAAATGCTCAGCCGTGTAGGACTTTCCGATAAAATAAAAAGCTATCCTGGGCAACTCTCCGGCGGGCAAAAACAGAGAGTGGCAATTGCACGGGCAATAGCTATGAAACCTGATTTGATCCTTTTCGATGAACCCACTTCAGCTCTTGATCCTGAGATGACTGCCGAAGTGCTGAGTGTTATGAAAGAACTTGCCGACAGTGGCACCACCATGATAGTCGTAACACATGAAGTGAACTTCGCACGTTACGCCGCCGATCGTGTGGTTTTCATGGCGGATGGAGTGATAATAGAAGAAGCACGCCCTGAAGATTTCTTTAAATCTCCAAAAACAGAAAAAGCCTTGAAGTTTTTGGCGAGGCTTTCGTAAGAGGCGTTCAATCAGAAATATTCTCGATTGGTACGCCCGCTTTACACATAGGGCATTCCCGTGGGGAATAAACCTTTGGCGTTATCTTTGTAAGAGACAAAAGCGGAAGCCCCTCCATTTTTTCATTTTCAACTTCCTTTATCACAGAGGCAATTGCAATTGCTTCTGAATCGTATTTTTTAAGGGTTTTGATAACATCTTTTACCGTTCTTCCGCTCTTGATTATACCTTCCACTACGATTATATTTTTGAATATCGAAGGCTTGAGTCCATGACCGAAAGTCATGGATGAGTCTTCATTTTTTTCAACGAATACAAAAGGTACATCCAACTTTCTTGCCACTTCATAACCCACTATGATGCCATTGGTCATTGGAGAAACTATGCAATCCGGAGCGAACCTGTGAAGCTTCAAAGCCATCTCTTCCCCTATTTCTTTCGTGTACCACGTGTATTGAAGAGCTTTTGCAAGCTGAAGGCGCGTGTCGGTGTGAAGACCAGATGGTAAGACAAAATGGCCATGTGTCAGTGCTCCGGTACCTTCTAAAATTTGCTCTAAATCTACCATTTATCCACCTCCAAAATTCGATTGCGCTGAGATTATAACACGATGATTGGCTTCATTCATGTTAAAATTCAATTGTGTTGTTTGAAAAAACAAAAAGGGAGATGTTAGATGAAAATCGAATTTTCAAAAGTGGTAGATCTCTCTCACACTTTGAAAGAAGATAATCCTATTTGGAACGGAGATCCCAAAACCGAAATATCGCGTGTAGAAAACAAAAAATATGTCGTTGAACGTATTTGCATTGGTACGCATACGGGGACACACGTCGGGAGTCCGGCGCACTTTTTTAAAGGTTTTGAAGTTCACGATTTGAAACCAGGCGATCTTTTAAGCCCTGCTGTTGTCATAGATATTGCCCCGAAATACGAAAAACGTAGCCTAAGCGTAAAAGAAATCAAAGAATGGGAAATCGCAAACGGTGACATTGAAAAGGAAGCCGTGCTTTTAAAAACCGGATGGGACGAATTTTGGAATGAGCCTCAAAAATATTTTTCAGACTACCCAGGCTTCGGAGTAGATGCCGTAAGCTATTTGATTGACAAAGGCGTGAAAATTTTCGGAACGGACGCACCGGGGGTAGATCCGTCAAATGACGAAAATTTTTCTGCCAACAACAAAATATTCAAAAATAGATGCATTCACATCGAAAACTTAACGGATCTCGACAAACTGCCAAATCGTGGATTTTGGATATTCATCGGAGTCTTGAAAATCGAGGCGGGCGGTTCTCCCGCACGCGTGATCGCGATGGTATGATATGACCTCAAAGATACTCGTTTACTTTTCAATAATAGCGTTGGGCTATTTTTTAAAGAAGATAAGTTTTTTGAGCGAAAAAGAAGGAGCAACTCTTTCTCATTTGATAATTTACGTAACCCTGCCAGTTGTAATAGTGAACGCGGTTACCAGCGTGAAACTTCAAGCCAGCTTGCTGTTTCTCACTCTTTTTGGAATGGTAGCGGCATTTGTGATTTTGGCAGGAGGGTGGTTGGTTTTCACAAGAACAAATGTCCCTAAAAGCACAAAAGGCTCTTTGATACTCACACTCTGTGGCCTCAATTTGGCAATATTTGCCTATCCATTTGCCCAATTGATGTGGTCAAACGTTGGATTGACTTACATGGCGATGTTCGACATTGGAAATGCCCTTGTGATATACACCCTTGGTTATTCTATAGCCCTGGGCTATTCCTCTGAAGGGTTTAGCCTAAAGGTGGTCTTAAAAAAACTTGTAACCTTTCCTCCACTCATAGCATTTACGATCGCTTTGATTCTCAACTTTTCGAGCACGAGCCTCCCAAAATTTCTTTTGCAACTGTTTGAAACTGTTGGAGGAGCAAATGTTTTTTTGTCCATGCTGACAATAGGCGTGTACCTGAACTTCAAAAGAATAATTCGTGAATTCAAATACGTGGCAGTTGGGCTAACGCTTAAATACGCTGTTGGTTTTGCGATCGGTTTCGCCCTCTACACACTTTCGAGGATGATCACACCTAACAATTCGATCGCGTCGACTGTCGTGTTTATAAGCTCCGTAATGCCAACACCTTTGCTTTCTCTCATATATTCCGTTGAAAGAAAACTCGATCCCGAGATCGCCGGCGGGATGGTCACCGCAACGGTGTTGGTGAGCTCTTTGGTGCTCTTCATCATTGGAATGTAAAGTGCTGTTGAAGGCTTGCCAAATCAAGATTCATTTGGTATAATATTAATGAAAATACTCCCC
>CAYYEU010000094.1:0-4106 GCA_964470975.1 uncultured Mesoaciditoga sp.
AAAACGGAAGAGCTCATTCGAAGAGTGGTACGACGCAATATAGCAAGACAACGTGGAATGATCTTCAAAATCTCTTCAGATACTCGTTCAAAAGACGATAATGTTATATCAAGGGCTGGAACTTCTTTGAAGGCAACGACGATCGATCGTGCGAGCGGCGCTCTCAAACATTTAAACGATCATCTTAACTACGTGGCATTTGACGAAGCTCAATTTTTTGACGGAGAGCTTGTTGATGTGGTGAACTCCTTCGTTGATTCTGGAACGGATGTGATAGTCGCGGGTTTGAACCTGGATTTTCGTGGTGAACCGTTCAACAACGTCATGAAAATCGTTGCCATTGCCGATGAAGTTGTTTTGCTGAAAGCAGTTTGTGTGGTGTGCGGAGATGATGCGACCCGCACTCAAAGGTTGATATTGAAAAATGGGGAATGGGTTCCGGCTTCTCTCAGCGATCCTGTTTTCAAAGTTGAAGGCGAAGATGTTCAAGTTCGTTACGAACCTCGTTGTAAAAACTGTTGGAAGGTGGGGAAATAAAAATGGCAAAAGTTGGAAACCACATGAATGTAGAAGCTGAGATTTACGATGATGGAAAAGTGGCAAAAGGTGTTGAAAAACGGGTGCTCATAGGCCCAAAAGACGGAGCACCGACCTTTATAATGAGACACTTTAGCGTGAAACCTGGAGGATTTTCTCCGCACCATTCTCATGACTGGGAACACGAAGTGTACATTCTTAAAGGTTCAGGCTTTTTGAGAACAGATGAAGGTGAAAAACCGTTCAAAGCTGGAGATTACGTTTTCGTTCCGCCTAACGAGACGCACCAGTTTGTCAACGATTCTGCCAAAATTTTAGAGTTCATATGCGTGATCCCCAAAAATGGAAATTGAGAAATTTGAAAGTTTTCTGAAAAAACATTACGTTCCGCCAGAATACGTTTACATTGCTAAGAAAGCTCCACATTCAAAAATGCACGTGATGATAGCGGAGGATTTTCACGAAATCCCCATTAATTTGTTGCACATCATCAAAATGTACTACAGAAGGAATGGCAGGCTTCCAAACGTTGAATTCACAGCGGACAAAACGGTTCAATTCATCGAGATCACAATTCAAACGAAAGTGTTGAAAATGCCTTACAAAGATATCATCAACACAAAAAAATTCATGAAGGAATTGAACCTCTTTTACGATATGACGGAAGAATTGGTAACGATCATGAAAGAGTTCTCGATCCTCGAGAATCTCTCGTACATTTTGACTTACGCATTAAAGAGCGAAGGAATAGACGAACTGGTAACCCTTTTTATGACAGGTCTTACCGCTGGATATGGCTTTGGGTTCAATCGCGTGTTTTTGTTCGTGAAAAGAGGAAAAACGTATTTGGGTGAAAGAGCAATGGGCCCTTTTAACGGTGAAGAAGCTCACCACCTTTGGGAGGATTTGGAATACCAAAATTACGATCTCAACGAATTTGCTAAAAATGTCAGTAATTTAAAAACTTCACCATCGAGCCTTCAAAAGTACGTTTCTCATTTGAAGTTCAGCGTTACCGAAGAAAATTCAGTATTCTTTAAAAATGAAGAAATTTGTAAGTTCTCATTGGATGAAATTCCAGCGGATGTAAAAGAGTCGTTGATGATAACTTCTCCCACCGTGATTATGCCAATAACCAGCGAGTTAGGAGATCCAGGGATTTTCATAATGGATAACAAATTCACCAACGAATATATATCGAAAGAATGCGTTGATCTGTTGAAATTGTTTGGTAAGCAGATAAACTTGATATTTCAGAATTTTGAGATGAAAGAACACTTAAAGGATATATCTCGATATGATGAGCTCACGGGAGTTATGAATAGGAGAACCCTAAATTTTCTACCTTCACGAAATGGGGTACTCGCCATGTTGGACATTGACAATTTCAAGGAGATAAACGATTCTTTGGGACATCTTGAGGGCGATCACGTTTTGAGGAAATTCACGAATCTGTTGAGAATGTGCATAAGGACTAATGATCTGATCATAAGATATGGTGGAGACGAGTTTTTGATTTTTTTCAATGAAACAAGTATCGAAAAGGCAAAAAAGATCATGGAACGTTTGCTGAAGTTGACAGAGAAAAATGGAATACGTTTTTCAGCCGGCATTGTGAAAGTTTCTGGAAAACGGAGTATAGAAGATTCAATAAAAATAGCAGACGAACTTCTTTATAAGGTTAAAAGAGAAAGAAAAGGAACTTTTATTTCAGAAGAGGAGGAAGCATCTTGAACTTGGATGAGATTTTAAAAAAAGTGAAAAATTACGAGTACGTAGATATGAAGATTTACGATGTAGATGGTGTGTTAAGGCACGTAACTTTGCCAACGAAAAGCATATCGAAGAACACTTTTATCAAAGGAGTAGGATTTGATGCGTCCAACTTTGGATATGCGAGCACATCTTTCAGCGATATGGTAGCCATTCCGGATATTTCAACTACCTTTGAAGAGCCTTTCGCGGATGCGGAAACGATCTCTTTCATATGTGATGTCTTTTTGCCAGATCGCTCTGCCCCCTTTAGCTGGTATCCGAGAAACATTCTCTCAAAAGCTCTTAATTACATGCAAGAATTGGGAATAGCATCGAAGATGTTCGTTGCTCCAGAAATGGAATTCAACATATTTGAATCCGTAACTCATGAGGTTTCTCCAAGAACTGTTCATTTTGATGTTGAAAGCAGTGAGATAAGTTGGCCTTCTTCTATAGAACCTACGCTTGGAGCAAATAAAGGCTACCACAGAACGCCTCCTTTCGATTCTATGTACGATGTTAGGAATGATATGGTGTCAGTTCTGACTGATTTGGGAATGAATATAAAATATCACCATCACGAAGTCGGATCCTCACAATTCGAAATTGAATTCAACTTGTCGAACGTTACGCAAGCCGCGGATTGGATTCCAATTCTCAAGTACGTTGTCAGGAATGTGGCAAATGACAATGGTTACGTGGCGAGTTTTATGCCAAAGCCAATCAAAGGATATGCTGGCAACGGTATGCACGTTCATCAATTCCTTATGAACGGTTCAAGAAATATATTCGATGATCCTGAAGGACTTTATTCCTTGTCTGAGGCGGCTCTGTCATACATAGCTGGAATACTCAAACATGCTCCTGCCCTTCTTGCCATAACCAATCCTTCTACCAATTCATACCGTCGTTTAGTGCCTGGATTCGAAGCCCCGACGAAACCAATATTCGCTTTAGGCAATAGAAATGCGGCTATACGCATACCAGCTTACGTCACGGACAAAAAAGTTAGGAGAATGGAGTTCAGAACGCCAGATGCAACATCAAATTCACACTTCACAATGGCTGCTATGTTGTTGGCTGGAATTGATGGGATAAAACACAAATGGGATCCAACGAAAGAAGGATTTGGCCCTTACGAAAATGGCAAAATCCCAGAAGAGCTTAAAGATCTTCCATCTTCTTTAAAAGAAGTTCTCGATGCTTTAGAAGCAGATCACGAATTCTTAACCCCTGCATTTCCGAAAGAATTACTTGAAATGTGGATAGAAAAAAAGAAAAAAGAGATGAAGTTGGTTTCGAGTGTTCCGAATCCAGTTGAGTACGATCTCTATTTTGGAATATGAGTATTCCTTCCGCCGCTCGAATCGCGGTGGAATTTTTTGAGCTATTTGTGATATAATACACATGTATTTTTTAATCGAGAAGCGGGGAGGCGAGTTGAGTTGCCTAATACGAATATGGTGAAAATAGAGGTAGATGGAAAAGAATGCATGGCTCCAGAAGGGGAGAATCTCTTAAAATTCCTTTTGAATAGTGGCTTTGACATTCCACATCTGTGTTATCATCCGGCCGTTGAAAGCATAGGAGCTTGTCGAATGTGCGTTGTTGAGGTGGAAGGGGCAAAAAACCTTCAAACATCTTGTACGACAACGATCAAAGAGGGCTTGAAAGTTAAGACACATACCGACAGAGTGGAAAAGAGCAGAGAAATGAATCTCTCGCTCATACTATCGAAACATCCAAACGAATGTATGACGTGTGACATGAATGGTCACTGTGATCTTCAAGATTTGACTTACAGATACTTTCCA
>CAYYEU010000095.1:0-4105 GCA_964470975.1 uncultured Mesoaciditoga sp.
TTAGTATAGAGTATCTTCCTTATCTTTACGCGTTTTCGTACTCACTTACCAAATTTTCGATGAGTTCTTTGACGGAAATTATCTTATCTATTTTGTAAGCGTTGGCACCGGCAAAAGTAAAACCGTCGTTCAAATTCCCTTTTTGAGCGTTGGTCAACGCTCTGGCTATACAATAGGGAGATTTTCTAAAATCACATGTTTTTAAGCATTTCCATGGACATCTGAATGGTTTTCTTATTCCCTTTTCAACGTCCAATATGAATTGATTCCTTATAGCTCTTCCTGGAAGGCCAACGGGACTTTTTATTATTTCAAGATCTTCCTTTTTACATCCTATGTACATTTTTTTGAATTCTTCAGAAGCGTCACATTCGTGGGTGGCCACAAATCTCGTTCCCATCTGTACGCCACTTGCTCCTAACTGAACGTATTTGTAGATATCTTCCCCTGTGAATATGCCTCCTGCAGCGATCACAGGAATATCTTTCTCAAATCGCTCTTCGTAAATTTTCACAACGCTTAAAACTTCAGGGAAAATCTTTTCCAAAGCGTAATTTGGATCGTTAATTTGGTCTATCTTAAAACCAAGATGCCCACCAGCCTTTGGACCTTCAACGACAATCATATCAGGCACACAGTTGTAGTTCTTCGCCCAGTATTCAAAAATGATCTTAGCCGCTCTTGCAGAAGAAACTATTGGAACCACTTTTGTAGAAGTATTCCCGGATTTAGTCGGTATAACTTCATCAGGAAGCCTCAAAGGCAATCCGGCTCCGAGAAAAACCAAATTGGCGCCTTCCTCTGCAGATACCCTTATGAGTTCTTTTGCATCAGAAAGGGCCATGAGTATGTTCACACCTATGATGCCGTTTGTTTTCTCTTTTGCCTTTCTGATTTCTTTTCGCAAAGCCCTTCTATTTGCTCCTTGAAAATTCGTTTCAAAATCTGGTTCGAACATCCCGATGCCGGCCGCGCCTATAACTCCTATTCCACCTTCGTTCGCAACGGCTGAAGCCAATCCGGAGAGTGAAACTCCAACACTCATTCCTCCTTGAATTATAGGTATATCAGCCACCAAATTGCCTATTCGTAATTTCGCCATCTTTCTCTTACCCATTTTTCACTCCTTGTCTTTAAAATCCTTTCAAACTCTCATCAAGCGTCCCATCGGGAAGCATCCAATCTGGATGGTATTTGCCGGATTCTTCCATTTGGTAGCGAACACAGCTTTTCCAATTGCCCATACAATATTTTTCTATCCACTTCTTATCCACCTTACCAGCTTCATAAAACCTCTTCATAGGACAAACGGGATACCATTTACACGTTTTTGCCATGAAAACATCCTCTTTCGCATTCTTTGATATATTATCCAAGATGGAATAATGATAACATTACCCGTTAGAGTTTGTCAAAGTTAGGCGAAACATGTAGAAAGCTGCAGCGATTCTAACGATAAACGAGATCAAAAAAACTACCCTGTACGCATTTACGTCCCAAATTCCCCAATTCAAGCTTAATCCCGAAAAAACAGTCACTATCACTCCAGAGCAGATATTTCCAACAAACGACGCCATACTTGTAATGCTCGTGTAAGCGGAAAAGGCTTCCGTCTTTCCAAAAGTTGGTACCAATCCCATGAGGGCGTTGAAGGACATCATGAGCGTTCCGGGCATCACAACGATCCCTATCAAAGCGTATAAAATGAGAATGTAATACGTCCATGGGACGGCTACAAACCACATGAAGGCCAACATCGTTTGAAACAAGAGAGCAAATTTGAGCATTTTGAGAAAACCGTACTTATCTCCAAGCTTACCCCAAATCGGTTGAAAAGCAGCTGAAAAAATGGTCATTACCACACTCATTATCCCAAGTGTTGAGTAGGTATATTTGAAGTTGTTTATCAGCATGACAACCGGGTAAGGTCCTATGAGAGCTGCGGAGAAATTCCAAAACGTGAAAGCTAAAAGGAATTTTCTGTAATCTCCAGGAATTTTAAGTACTTCAAAAACAACGGAAAGGTTGAACACCCTTTCTTTTTTTGAAACAACTTCGTCCTGCAATTTGAACGTGTAAGCGTCCAACGCACCGGCTATTGATCCGATGGCGAAGACAACACTGAAAGCAAGGAAACCCTTTCCCAAAGCATCCAAAATATATCCTGCCAGCAATGCAGATGGCACGGCAACGGCACCTGTTATGAGGCTCCTCATGCCAAAATAACTTCCCCTTCTTCTGTGATCTACGATCTCACTCATCCAACTTTGCCAAGGCGCACCAGCCGTCGATGTCATAAGGGCAAAGAGAAACAAGAGCGATATTGCCACCCACACTCTTAAATTCGTCTGAAGAAAAGCGGTGAAGATCAAAACGAAAAACGTAGGTCTTGTAGACCACACAAGCAGTTGCACGAGTTTCTTTTTACTCGTGAATTTTCGCATTGCCGAAAGGGATGCAGGCTGAATGACGTTGGCCAAGGCAAAAACGGAGTTGTACATAGACATTGCAAATGGAGAAGCACCCAACCATAAGAAAAAACCCGTGAGATAGGCGTTTCCGCCAAACCCACCGGTAAATTGCGCCCAAATTGTGGCAAAGACTCCTTCAATTACAGATATCTTGCGCGCGTGCGCTTTTCGCTTCTCATCCATCATGAAGCGATTATACGACAAAATTCGTTACAAGATACGATAGAATTTCGAATTTCAAAGATAATTTAAACAGCTTATTGCTGCGGATCGTACAAAACCTGAACACCTCTTCCTTGAAGTGTTTGAATGTCATTCATGTCAGTAGATGGAGGGGTTAAATCTAACAAATTCCATCTCACATCCAAATAATCTCCGTTATCAATTCCAACATTTCTCACGAGAGGAGAAATGTCTTCTATTTGATTGTAAGAAAGATCCATGTTTTCTAAGTTATTGAGGCCCTCTAAGGGCAAAATATTTCCCACATTGTTGTGTTGCATGGCAAGTGTTTTTAAATTGGTTAGACTTGCCAAAGGAGTTATATCTGTTACTTGATTGCTGAAAAGAGATAGTATTTCCAGGCTTGTTAGGTTCGCCAGAGGTGTTAAATCGCTTACTTGATTTCCTCCAACATTCAGATCCTGCAGATTCACGAGTTTTGATAGCGGTGATAAATCGGTTATTTTGTTACCGTTTATAAGAAGGATTTCTAAATTGGTAAGGCTTGCGATCGGGCTCAAGTCATCTATGTTGGAATTGTTGAAGATCTGAAGCCACGTTAGATTCGAAAAATTCGAAAGAAATGTGATGTCTGAATTGATGAGCCCCATTCCACCCATTCCCAACTCTTCAAGCCATGTCCAATTCTTCAAAAATGCCCAATTGCTTTTTGGTATCGGATCGTAATCTAAATAAAGTTTCTTTATATTCGTCAAATTTTGAATTGGGGTTATATCGGAAACGTTGTTGTACCAAATGTTTAGATCCTGCAGGTAAGTTAAACTTGCCAGCACACTTACATCCGATACGTTGTTATTTAGAATTTCGAGCGATTTTAGATTAACGCAGTACTGAATTCCTTCAAGATTGGCTATCTTGCTCGCGACACTTGTGGGCCAATTATTTTGAACCGTTGCGATGGTTGTCAGATCGCTTTCGTATATATCACCGGTTGGTTTTCCTATTTGGGATCTTATTATGGAATTAAGAACTGGATCTGGAAAGATCACAACTGAACTTGCAGGCGTTGCTTTTGTTGTTGCGGAAGCGGTGTTACTTGGATCGGACAATCCAAAATCGTTTTTTGCTCTGACTTTGTAGTAATACGTCGTCGATGGTGTTAGAGCTGCATCAACAAAATCATTGGAAGTTGTGGTTGCTATGGAATTGAATGCCGCGCCGACATTCGATTTAGATCTGTAAATTATGAAATTTCCGGAGCCATCCCATGAAAGCTTTATGGAATAAGCATCTAAGGCAGTTGCTCTAAGGTTTGTCGGTGCTTGAGGTTTCAAAAGGAAGCATGCAGAAAGGACAAAAGCGATGGTCAGCACCGTTGCCAACAGTAGAACTTTTGTAAGCATCTTCACGGTCTATCCCTCCTTAAGGTACAAAATCGAACCTTTGTTAAT
>CAYYEU010000096.1:0-4039 GCA_964470975.1 uncultured Mesoaciditoga sp.
TGAGATGTAAGCATATTCCAAGAGTTTGACAAACGCTCTACACCTATTTCTTCAACCATCCTGTCAAGTTCACTTTTCACAACGTATGGAGTGTAGATTTCTTTCAATCCACTTAAAACCAAATTGGCAAAATAGTAATTCATTACCCCATCTAACTTCGTTTTCTTGAACCATTCCAGAGGGTAAGAGCTTATTTCTCCGATCACGTAAGAATCAGGTTTTACATTTCGCGCACTCTCGACTATTAAGTTATTCACTTCGTGACCAAGATCGTGAGCACAATCCAATCGCCAGCCATCTGCTCCTATTTTCAAGTAATGTTTAACTACGGAATTGTTTCCAGTGAACAGAATTTCACGAAGTTCCTCATTTTTAAGATTCAATTCTGGTAAAAGTTTGGCATCGTACCAACAGCGGTACTCATTCGGCCATTTTTGAAAGTAGAAAAAATCTTTAAACGGCGACTCAAGGTCATTAAAAGCGCCACCACTGCCGTATTTTTTGGATCTGTTGAACCATTTTCCATCTGCTCCGACGTGATTGAAAACGCCATCGAGCATAATCTTCATTCCTCTTCTATGAGCTGCATTTAACAAGCGTTTAAGAGAGTTCTCATCTCCAAATTGGGGATCCAGTTCAAATTCATGGGTATCGTATTTATGGTTTGTAGATGCAAGGAATACAGGCGTCAGGTAAATCACGTTTACACCAAGTGCTTGAATGTAATCCAATTTCCCCACAATTCCATCTATATCACCACCGAAAAACTCCATTCCGTGTGATTCACGTCTTGGAATGTCAGACCAATCCTTCACATGTCCTCCATCACGTAAATAAAGGCCATTTCTCACCTTTTTGGCAAAATTTGGCCCTTTGTTGAATCTGTCGACGAATATTTGATAAACGATCTGGGATTTTTTCCAACTCATGGTGTTATTTTTTGTTTATTCTGACTTTGGACGTGAGTCTGTTGGACCATCTTCCACATCTGTCGCCCCAATACGCAATCGTTTCACCATTTTCTATAACTTCGTAGACTTCGCAATTATTTGCACATCCATCACAGTAAAAAACACGCGTATCGTGTTTTAGTTCTGTAATTTTGAATCCTTTGAAGTTGGTTTGCCTGCCAGTGATCTCGATTTCTCTTTTGGCAAGCATGGCAACTCCCCAGGCTCCCATGAGTTTGTTGTTTTTGGGGACTATGACTTCATGACCAACGGCGCGTTCGAAGGCTTTGACTATTCCTATGTTTTCAGACACCCCTCCCTGAAAAACAAATTTTGGAAGGAGTTCTTTTCCACGTGCCAAATTGTTCAAGTAATTTCTAACCAGACTTTCGGATAGCCCAGCTATTATATCCTCTGAAGTCGCGCCCATTTGCTGTTTATGAATCATATCGGATTCTGCAAAAACCGTGCAACGTCCCGCTATTCTTACGGGGCTTTCCGATCTTAAAGCATATTCCCCGAATTTCTCTATAGGAACTCCAATTCTCTCAGCCTGGTGATCAAGAAAAGAGCCCGTGCCAGCTGCACAAACCGTATTCATTGCGAAGTCCGAAACGGCTCCGTTTCTAATGAAGATTATTTTGGAATCCTGTCCGCCCATTTCAAAAATCGTTGAAGCATCCGGAACCTCACGAATGGCTGCGTAAGCGTGCGCAGATATTTCGTTTTTAACCATGTCAGCGCCAACAATAACGCCAGCCAATTGCCTGCCACTACCAGTTGTCCCAACGGCTATGACTTCCACATCACCGTACTTCTTCGTTATGTAATCGTAGGCTTGCGTCATCCCTTTTTTTATAGTAATTATGGGACTCCCAGTTGTTCTCAAATAAAGCCCTTCTACAACCTCGTCACTTTCGTCAATAAAAACAACCTTCGTGGTTACAGAGCCTACATCTATTCCCAACGCCAATCTTTTAGCCATTTGAATCCCCTCCATTAATGAGCCGTTATGGACTCAGCTTTCTTAACTTTTGATTTTTTTGATTTGATTTCTCTTCGACTTTTCAGCATATCCACGAAAGCCTCAAGTCGTGTTACGAATCCTGCATCACCCGTTTGTTCATCAAAGGAAAGGCTGAGAACCGGTATGTCGTAGTCTTCACTTACATTTGAGAGTATCTGCTTTGCCACAGTTTCTGGGAGACAACCAAATGGAAGAACTTGAATCACACCGTCGAAGCCTTTTTTCTTGTACAATATTGTGTTCATTATGCTCTCTTGACCATCGCCACCTATGAAAAAATCAAGATATCCCTTGTTCACCTCTTCCATGTGTTTCAAATGTTGTTTTGTCTTTAATATTCTATCAAGCGTCCAATTCGTGACCCACAAAGATCTATCAACATCGATTCCCATGTAAGCGAGTTTTTTCTCAATTTCAAGGTTGTTGGAGTAATCCATAAGCATGTACGCTTCCCCAACAAGTCCTACTTTCGGAATATCAACATTTTCTACACGATCGATCTGATCCATCTTTTCTATCTCTTCTTTTAAAATCTTTTTTATTGACTTTATTCTGTTTGGGGCATGATGTATTTTCTCAAACGCACGATTGAAAGCTTTTTCACTGCTTCCAGATACCTTTTCGCGTGGGATCAAATGATACAATTTCCTTTCCAATTGCTCTATTGCATACACTTTCCATCCAGCTATCACGAAGGCTCTAATACCTGTCCAAGGTGCATGCCATCCAACAAGTTTTACCAACTTCTTCACAAATCTTGGAATTCCTTTGTACCAAGGTGGGTATATGCCTTCAACATTGACAACTTCAAAATTAGTAACTCCCATGTCTTTGAGTATTTTGTTGTAAAGTGGGCTGTAGTACCCAAAGCGGCAAGGACCGTAGCTTTCCAAGGAAACGATTTTAAAATACCTATCGGGATTTTCTTTCAAAAGTTTTGCAAACTGTCCTAACAGTATTTTAAATGGAAAACACATTCCCTCCGGGGAGTTAGCAACACCTTCCTTTAGGGTTTTCGAATTGCTTGGATCTGGAACCATCACGTCGTATCCAAGTATTTTGAAAAAACTCTCAAAAGCTGCGTAAGAGTATCCCATTCTTGGAAAAGTGTAGGTGATCTTACGATGCAACGAGACCATCCCCTCTCTTCACGCGTATCAGATCCAAAAACGCTTCTATTCTTGTCACAAGACCCGCATCTCCCGTTTGCTCATCAACAACTATGTGCATCAAAGGTTTTCCAGTCTCTTTTGAATACAAATCAAGAAGTTTTTCGTATATGGCACTTATTCCACAGTTGAACGATGAGATGGTAACCACCCCATCAATATCCTTAGAATCCATATAGTACATTCCGCCCTTTGCGGCAACGTTCGCTTGGTGCCAGAAAAGATCTTTTATCATGTACTTTGTGTAATGTTTGTAGACTTTTGGATCCAGCATATCTGTGGTCACTACGCGCATATTCGTTTCTTGAAGGCGCTTAATGATGTCACCGTTCATGTATCCATCGTACACATCGTAAGGAAAACCGGCAAGTGCAACCGTGTAACGTTCTTTCTTGATAGGTTTTTCAAGTAGCTTGTCTAAATTTCGCATGCTGCTCACAACCTCCAGGAAATTGTGCCCTTTTCTTAGACATTGGGTTGCCTTATTTTGAAGCTCAATTCCGGCTTTTAACGCCTTCTTTATTTTACCATCATCACTTTCGCCAATCTTCTTTCCCACTTCTTTAAAAGCTTCATAAAGCGGTTTTATGCCTTGATTCATGTACATAACAACGCTTAAAAGCTTTTTTTCGTCCTTTCGGAAAGCGCTTTTTATAAGATCGGGCATGGCGGCAAGTTTTGGACAAGTGTATTTGTACTTGTCTTCACTTACAATACGAGGAACAAAGACGTAATCAACGTCCTTTTTATCCAGCAAGTATTTCACGTGTCCGTGATAAACTTTCACGGATATGCATATGTCATCCACGGCGTTTGCCACGCCGGTGTTCAATATCTCTTTATTCGTTGGCATAGATAAAACTAAGTCATGACCAAGTGAGGTGAAAAAACCA
>CAYYEU010000097.1:0-4023 GCA_964470975.1 uncultured Mesoaciditoga sp.
TCATGCGTTGTTATGCAGGCACCACTCATATCGTCGAAATGGCAAAACTTCTTCACGAAACGATAAACAATGCTTGGGCCGCGATACCTCTATCATGGTACAGCGAGCTTGATGGCAGAAGCGAAAGAAAATTTCAGGACGCAGTCAAAGAGAATATGGAAGGAATAAGGTGGAATGTAAAGCAAGGTATTCCTGTGGAGATCAACGAGCCTCATCAGTGGAGTTTAAGAAATGCCCACGACACCATTTTCGTCACGATGGCGTATGTTGCAGCATACGTTGCAAAAAAACTTGGAGTGAAGACTTACGTTTCTCAGTACATGATGAACACCCCCGCCGGTCTCAGTCCAAAGATGGATCTTGCAAAGATGCTTGCCACCAAAGAATTGATCCACACTTTAGAAGATGAAAATTTCCACGTAATCACTGAAGTTCGACCGGGCCTTATGGCGTTTCCATCGGATATGGATGAGGCAAAGGGTCAACTGTCCTTTTCGATAGCCGAAGCGATGTTTTTAAATCCTCAAATTGTCCACGTTGTGGCGTTTACAGAGGCCGATCATGCAGCACACGCCGATGAAATCGTTCAATCGCTTAAAATTGCCCGAAGGGTGATAGAAGAAAGTGTGAAGGGGCTGCCCGATATCTCTGGAGATCTCGGGATTCGCAAAAGAATCGAAATTCTCAAGGAAGATTCGCTCTTTTTAACAGAAAAAATCCGCGAACTTTCAGACTCAAAAGATCCACTTTTGGAACCTGAAACGTATCACAATGCGCTGAAAATGGGTTACCTTGACACGCCTAATTTTGTTGGCTCTTCAGTTGGTTTAGGAAAGATATCGACGGCCATAGTGGATGGAAAATGTGAAGCCGTGGATCCAAAAACGGCTAAAGTGATAAGAGAACGAGAAAGGATTCAAAAATTACAAAGCGAGGCAAGGTAATTATGCTCCTTGCCTCGCTTTTTCAAAACTCTTTCGCAAAAATTCCTTGAATATGGGATGCGGATTCGATACTTTAGACACGTATTCAGGATGATATTGAACTCCTATATAAAACTTCTTTTGCGGCAATTCTACTGCCTCGACGAATTTTGACATGGCAGATATATTCAACCTATCGAGTGGTTCAGTTTCTTTCATTCTAAAAAGAGTCCTGAAAGCGTTCACATTCACTTCATATCTATGTCTGTGTCTTTCAAGAATGTTCTCCTTTGAATATAGCTTGTACAATTTGCTCCATTTGAATACTTTTATCTCCTCTGCGCCGAGTCTCATCGTCCCACCAAGTTTCATGATTCTTTTCTGCTCCTCCATGATATCGACGATGGGATACGGTGTTGAAGGATCAAACTCTGTGGAATTCGCACCAGCCAGGTGAGCCACATTCCTTGCATATTCTATGGTTATAAGCTGCATTCCAAGGCATAACCCTAATAAAGGTACGTCATTCTCGCGTGCATATTTTATTGCACGAATCATGCCCTCAATACCTCTGTTACCGAATCCTCCTGGAATTATTATCCCAGAATATTCTTTGAGGGTGTTTTTCAACTCTTCATCTGAAAGTGATTCAAGAGACTCAGAATCGATCATCGTTGGTTTTTTGTAACCACACAACGCAACACTTTCAAGAACTGATTTGTAAGCGTCGTCCGTAGCCAAATATTTCCCAATCATTGCTATTTTCGCATTTTTAGTGGGCGAAGGATAATCCCATGAAAAATCCCTGATAGGATTTATTTCCAGCTTTTTCATTATGAGTTTATCCATGCCAAGATCGTGTACCTTTTTCGGAATGGAATAAACGTTGTCAGCGTCCTCGAGCCCAAAAACTGCTCTTCTATCCACTCCTCCGAAGAGAGCAACCTTGTTGACAGTGGGCCTTGGAAACTTTTTTTCACCTCTTAAAACGATAAAATCCGGTGAGATGCCGGATCTCCTTAGGATCTGGATTGATTGCTGTGTTGGTTTTGTTTTAAACTCATTTGTCACTTTTAGATATGGGATGTACGTAACATGAACGAATACGAAATTCTCTCGCCCCTTCTCCATGGAAAATTCGCGAATCGCTTCTAAGAAAATCTCAGATTCTATGTCTCCAACGGTACCTCCTATTTCTACGATCGCCACATCACCTTTTAATTCTGACAGTCTCTTTTTTATTTCAGAGGTAACGTGGGGAATCATTTGAACTGTTGCTCCGAGATATTCACCGCTTCTTTCTTTACTTATAACTTTCGAATAAACCTGTCCAGCCGTGATGTTGTTGAAATGCGTCATGTCCTTCTGCAAAAATCGTTCATAATGACCCAAATCCAAATCGGCTTCGTATCCATCTTCTGTAACGAAAACTTCCCCGTGCTGATTGGGATTCATCGTACCCGCATCAACGTTTAAATATGGATCTATTTTCAGAACATCCACTTTTAAGCCCTGCGCTTGGAGAGCAGCGCCTGTGGATGCCGCTGTAATTCCTTTTCCAATACCACTTAGAACACCACCGGTGATCGTCACGTATTTCAAAATTTGCACCTCCAGACAATTTTCAATACTTTTATATTTTATGTTTGAATAAGTCCGTTCTTAGAATTCCTACTCTCTCACTCCAAGA
Source organism: uncultured Mesoaciditoga sp. (assembly GCA_964470975.1). Lineage (GTDB taxonomy): Bacteria > Thermotogota > Thermotogae > Mesoaciditogales > Mesoaciditogaceae > WGFY01. Next base: position 2,614 of record CAYYEU010000097.1, read on the forward strand.
ATCATCTTCAACATTTTCAATTGCTTCCAGAGCCGCACCAAGTTTTGCATCCATCTCGTCCACAAAATGAATCAAAATGGCTTCAGGCACTTTCGGCACAACTGGCGATCCATATTCAAGGCTTCCATGATGACTTGCTAAAATATGTGTAAGAATCATCTCAAGTTCCTTTGGAAAATTGGGAACTCTATCCACAAAACGTGCAAGCATTTTTATCCCTATGACTATGTGATTTTCGAGCTTTCCCTCGTCTGTGTAATCGAACGAAGGCCCGTACGTGTAAGTTTTCACCTTTCCTATGTCGTGAAGAAGGCATCCTGCAATCACAAGATCACGGTTAAGCGAGGGATAGTTTGAAATTAGGTTTAAGGCGTTTTTTGTAACGGATATCGTATGGTAGAGAAGCCCACCGCGACCAACATGGTGATTTTTGGAAGCTGCCGTAGCCTTTGTGAAAGACTCACGAAATTCATGATCGCTAAAGAAAACCTCTTCAAGTAATTCTCTTAGGTGTTGATTCTCCACACTTTTCACAAGATATTCCAAACATCTGTTCAAAGCATCGATATTTTCAAAATGTGGCATTAATTTTACGGTAATTTGAGGGGAAGAATTCGCATTTGCAATTTTTACCGGTTTTAAAGAGAAAGAATGAAAGGCAGAATTGTACTCGTAATCAGCGAAAACAAGACTTCCAGATTCTACAACGTCCCAAATCTTCACTCTGAAAGTTACTTTTTCATCGACTGCCACGGCTTCGGTGTATTTTTTCCCACTTGAAGAAGTCCTTACGGTTGCAGAGGTTATCAAAAAAATACCTCTTTTTGATCCTATGTAATTCTCTTTTGTTCTTTCATTTTCTGGCACTCTTAGGAGATCGCTAATCGTGGGATAAAAATTCCCTTCAACTTCTATCAAAGTGCGTCATTCTCCTTTGAAATCCAATGCTTGAGTTAAATATATCTTAGCATGAAATCATCTTAAATAGAATTTTTTCTTCCCGAATTTGAAAACGAGGTGTAAGCCTTCAATGGTTTCAAAATTAATGTTTTCTTTTCCACTGTAGATCGTGTTGAAACCTGCAAAGTGCGTGTTGACGTAATGAAGTCCAAAGCCAATGGAACACAATTTCGAAAAATTCAAGTCACTTCTTGCCACGATTCTTCTAAGCGTATTCACGTTTCCGTGCAAAACCTCAAACCCAACGACGGGTTTCTCATCTAATAACAAAACAGACCAGTTGGCATGTTGTATCAAGGAAAAGCTTTTCCCACGCGTTTCTTCGCTAAAATAAAACATGATGTCTTCAAAGTCTTCCACTTTTTGTTGTTCACTTGAAATTGCCAAGACATTCTTGGACAAAATGGCGATAGACTCAAAAACTATCATCAACGCGATTGTGTAAATTAT
>CAYYEU010000098.1:0-3991 GCA_964470975.1 uncultured Mesoaciditoga sp.
CCAACAACGTCGTTCAAGTCGTGATCGGGGCACAAATCGTTTCAAGCTGGGCCATTCTTGGCTACCTTCCTTACATGGAAGTCCTCGCTACGCTTTCCGGAAGTGTAAATGCTGTAGTGGCGGGGATATTGTTACAGCGAGTGAGCAAAGGAATGAAAATATGATAATTTTAGCATCTTCATCTCCAAGAAGAAAGAAATTAATGGAATCCGTTTTCGGCGAGATCATAGTAGCTCCTCCAAAAGTTGATGAGCTGGCAGTCGAAGGAGAAACACCCTATGAAATGGTGAAGAGATTGGCTGCTTTGAAAGCTCATGCCATTGAGAATGGAAGTGTGATCGTGGCCGCTGATACGGTTGTGGAGTTAAATGGCGAGATTCTTGGAAAACCACGAAACTCAGAAGAAGCCAAAGAAATGCTTAAAAAACTCTCTGGGAAATGGCACACCGTTCATACCGGTGTTTGCATAATTCATGACAAAGGAGAAAGTCTGTTCGTTGATTCGACACGCGTGAAATTTCATGAATTGGACGATGAGACCATTGGTATGTACGTTCGGACAGGTTCTCCTATGGATAAAGCGGGAGCGTATGGCATTCAAGAAGACATGGGCATGATACTCGTCGAGCGCATTGAGGGGGATTTCTTTACCGTTGTAGGATTGCCTATATCAAGAGTTTGGTGGGAAATTAAGAAGCTAACGTGAGAGACATTGTTGAATGAGATTTTACATATATGCAAAATGTAGATTGAAAAAGTTTGGTTTTGATGGTAGAATTTACTTTGGAATTATTGAGAATGATTCTCAATAACATTTGCACTAACGTATGAAACACCTAACAGTTTGGAAAAGAGATGAGATCTTGATCGTGACACTGAGAGATTGCCCTGAAAACACAAAATGCGTTTTGATAGATTCGGATCTTCCGGATTCTTTGAAAAGTCGTTTAATGGGTATGGGTTGGCTACCAGGGAAAATCATTGAAGTTGTCAGGCGCGCTCCGATGGGAGATCCAACGATATACTTGGTAGATTCGACCAAAATGTTTCTACGTGAAGACGAGTCTTGCATGATAAACGTTAAACCCATCTATCCCGCTCCTCTTGCCGTTGCCGATGAAGGAACTTACAGAATAGTGGGGTTTGCCAGTGGAGGGCCCCGTTTCATAGAGCGAGCGAGAAATGAAGGGCTTGCCGTTGGAAAGACGCTTCGAGTCCTTTCGAATTCTCTTAGAGGAAAGATTGTAACGGAGATTGAAGGACGTACCATCATGATAGGAAGAGGATTCTCAGAGAAAGTGTTTGTGGAGCCAAAGAATGTCTGAACTTAAAATAGCATTGGTTGGGAATCCAAACGTTGGAAAGACAGCACTCTTCAACGCCCTCACTGGTGCCCACCAGTATGTGGCGAATTGGCCAGGCGTCACCGTTGAGAAAAAAGAAGGTAAATTCAAATGGAAAGACTACACGGTTAACGTCATCGATTTGCCAGGCATATACACGCTTCGCGCTCGATCAATAGACGAAAAGGTATCGCGAAACTACCTCATAAAAGAGCATCCCGATGTCGTTCTTGACGTGGTGGATGCGACTAATCTTAACAGAAATCTTTATCTGACCATGCAACTTTCTGAAATGGGACTAAAAACTGTTTTGATATTGAACCAGATGGATCAAGTCCAAAACATGAACATAAGCATTAACGCCTCAGAACTTTCAAAAAGGTTGGGAGTAAAAACGATAGAAACGGTCGCCACTAAAGGTGTTGATATAGATGAAATAATGGAAACTGCCTTGAAAAGCGTGCCTTCCGTTCGCTACGAAATATACCCCCCAGAGTTTGAGGAGCTCATCAGAAAATTCAAAGAACTTGTGAGTAAATCGTCAAAGCTGAAAGATATGCCTGTGCGATGGCTAAGCTTGGCTTTTATGGAAGGTGATGAACTCGCGAAGAGTCTTTTGAAAGAGGCTGACATTTTAGAAAAAGCCACCACATTGGTTGATTCTCTCAAAGATCGAAAAGACGCATCATTGGTTATAGCACGAGGGCGGTACAATTTCATTTCGTCAATTTTGAAGCAAGTTGAGATTAGGCCAAAGGCAGGTTGGACCGTAACTGACGCGTTGGATCACGTTTTCACCCATAAAATATTAGGGCTTCCCATTTTCATTTCGTTCATGTGGATGATGTTTCAGTTTGCCTTTTCGGCTTCAACGCCGTTGAGTGATCTCATCGATATGGGATTTCAAGCACTTGGAAATTACGCCCACGCGATCCCAGGATGGGTGGGTTCTCTTATAGGAGATGGGATCATTTCGGGTGTTGGTTCTGTGCTTGTCTTCGTTCCTTTGATATTCTTCATGTTCTTTGCAATGGGGATATTAGAAGACACAGGTTACATGTCACGAGCGGCCTTCTTGATAGACAAGATCATGCACAAATTCAAACTGAGCGGTAAAGCCTTCATACCCATGATCCTTGGTTTCGGTTGCAACGCGTCGGCGATAATGACCACTCGCACCATCGAGAGCGAAAAAGAAAGGCTCATCTCCATACTCATAAATCCATTTATCAGCTGTAGTGCACGGTTGGTTGTCTATGCGGTCGTAGCGGCAGCGTTCTTTGGAAAATTCGCCGGCCTCACGATATTTTCGATATACGTGGTGAGCGTGGTTTTTGCCCTTAGCATGGCCGTCATTTTCAGTTATCTGCTAAGAAATAAAGAAAGCTCTCCTTTGACTATGGAAATGCCCCGCTATCAGTCTCCAACGGCAAAAGGATTGTGGATCTACATGTGGTCCAGGGGAAAACACTTCCTCAAAAAAGCCGGTGGAATCATACTCGGAGCGACCGTTTTGGTATGGTTCTTGTCTAACATGCCAGTGGGAACTGTGGTACAAAATTCCTGGGCCGCTGATATTGGAAAAGCCTTAGCACCCATATTTGCCCCTCTACATTTTGATTGGCACATCACCCTTGCTCTCCTATTTGGTGGAATAGCAAAAGAGGTAACAGTCACGACATTAGGGACATTTGCCGGTGGGAATATCTCAGCCTTTTTAAAAACCGTTCTCGACCCGATCAACGCATACGCTTTAATGCTTTTCGTCCTCATCTACATTCCCTGCGTGGCAACTCAAGCGGTCATGAGAATGGAGACGGGAAGTTACAAATGGCCGATATTTTCGGTTTTGTGGAGTTTATCCAGCGCATACGTTGTGGCATTGCTTTTTGAAACGGTTGGACATTTGGTGGTGAATGTGATATGAGCGCACTTTCTGTTGTTATGGCAATCGGATATTCCTTGATCGGAACCGCAATGGTTATCGGTTCAAATTATATGGATGCCTTTGTTGCTTTCACAATTTCGGCCATCTTCGCATTCGGATTGCTGGACATTTTTTCCGCAAAAAAACGAGGGACGGCTCACATCTTAACCGGTGGGTTAGTGAGCGTTATCTTCAGCGTATATTACGCCATAGAATACCTTTCGCAAGGATTAGAGGAATTGATTTCCAACGGGAAATGGAATCTCGTTGGCACAACTACCTTCATAGGGATAATGATTTTGGGGGTTGGTGGTGCACTTTGTTTTATCCTCTCAAAAAAGAGCTTCAAAAGTGCTAAAATAGAGAGTGGGAGGCGATGAACGTGAGAGTGGAACCGGTTAACATTCAACCTGTTAACGTGGTGACCGTTCCGGCAACTGTCAGGCCAGTAGAATCAGCCACGCGAGCGCCACGAAGTGGTATAAGGCCACAGGATCTCAACAATTTGTTAAGAATGTCCACTTACAACGAGCATGGGCAAGTCAGAAATGGTATGGTAAATACTTTCTCAGAACTCTTCAGTGGAGCAAAAATAGACACAAGGGCTTGACGTAAAAGCCTTAAAATGTTAGAATCTTAGCGGATCTGGCAACGTAGCCAAGGGGTCAAAGGCGAGGGTCTGCAAAATCCTTATTCGTGGGTTCGAATCCCACCGTTGCCT
>CAYYEU010000099.1:0-3970 GCA_964470975.1 uncultured Mesoaciditoga sp.
GTTGAATATGAAGTCGTTGTACACTCGGCGCACAGGGACCTCGATGGGCTTTTGAAATACCTCAACGGCATTGAAAATGTTGGGGTTATAATAGCCGTGGCGGGTATGGCAGCAGCTCTGCCTGGCATAGTGGCATCTCAAGTGAAACTTCCAGTCATAGGGGTGCCAAGAGATGTGGGGCCGTTTCAAGGTGTTGACGCGTTGCTTTCTATGCTGCAAATGCCAAAAGGTGTTCCTGTTGCAACGATGGGAGTTGGGAAATCGGGCATGATCAACGCTGCAAAACTGGCCTTAAGAATATTGGAGGTGGTTTCATGACAAGAGAAGAAATATTGAAAATTGTCAAAGAAAAAGGTGTGAAGATCGTTCGACTTCAATTCACGGATATCGATGGTGCTCTTAAACAAGTGAGCGTTCCGATATCTGAAATTGAAAGGGTTCTGAACGACGAGATCATGTTCGATGGATCTTCAATTGAGGGATTCGCAAGGATTGAAGAATCGGATATGTATTTAAAACCAGACTTGAATACTTTTTCACTCATACCGTGGGAAGATTTCAAATCCGCCAGGATCATATGTGATGTCATGAATTCAGACGGGACGGATTTTGAGGAATCTCCAAGACATGTGTTGAAAAAGGTAATAAGTGAGGCTGAAAGGATGGGATTCGAAGTTTACGCTGGCCCAGAGCCGGAATTCTTCCTTTTTGATACGAAAGAAAGTGCTTCCGATCCGGCTTATCTTTTGGACTCAGGAAGCTATTTCGATATGCTGCCTTTGAGCCGAAGTGAATTGGCAAGACGTGAAATGGTTCAGTCTCTCGAAGACATGGGATTCGAAGTTGAAGCGGCACACCACGAGGTGGCACCCTCTCAACACGAAATAGATTTTCGTTACGCTGATATTTTAACCACGGCCGACAGGGTTCAGACTTTCAAACTCGTGGTGAAAACCATTGCGATAAAACATGGAGTCCATGCAACTTTCATGCCAAAGCCAATTGAAAACATCAACGGTTCTGGTATGCACGTTCACACGAGTCTTTTTAGAGATGGGGAAAACGCTTTTTACGATCCCGACGGTGAATACAAACTCAGTGAAACTTTCATGTATTTTATAGGTGGACTCTTGAAGCATGCACGTGCCATTACAGCTTTTACCAATCCAACCATCAATTCTTACAAAAGGCTTGTTCCAGGTTACGAAGCGCCTGTTAACATCGCATGGGCCGTTGGAAATAGGAGCGCTCTTATAAGGATCCCACAGGCAAGGGGAAACGCGACCAGACTTGAATATAGAAGCCCTGATCCATCGTGCAACGCTTATCTTGCTTTTTCGCTCATCTTGGCATCTGGTTTGGAAGGCATCAAGGAAAAAATATTGCCGCCTAAGCCTATAAACAGGAACATATTCAAGATGACTAAATCTCAAAAGAAAGCGAACAGAATAAAAGCACTTCCGGCGAATCTCGAAGAGGCGTTGAAAGAATCCAGGAGGGATAAACTCGTTCTTAAAACAGTTGGAGAGAATGCTTTTAACACCTTTGTGAGAATGAAAACGAAAGAATGGTCAGAATTTTCATCTACCGTTACAAGTTGGGAAATACAAAAGTATTTCGATTTGTTGTGATGAATAATGGATGAGATACTCATAATAGATTATGGCTCTCAATACACTCGTCTTTTGGCCAGAAGGGTAAGAGAAGTTGGAGTGTACTCGCGTGTTGAAAATCCCCAAAACGCGCAAATGACATCTGACACCAAAGGGATCATCCTATCCGGTGGTCCTCAAAGTGTTTACTCATCAAGCACTTTGAAATTGCCAAAATGGGTTATTTCTTCAGGGCTTCCAATTCTTGGGGTGTGTTATGGAATGCAACTGCTGGTTTACACGCTTGGTGGAACTGTCAAAAGAGGTGAAACTTTCGAGTACGGATCTACAAAGGTGATTTTTTCTGAGGATCCGATTTTCTCAAATCTTCCAAAACTTTCAAATGTTTGGATGAGCCACGGTGACTCAATTGAGAGACTTCCAAGTGGATTCGCGAAGATCGCGGAGAGCGAATTGGGTGTGATCGCCGCAATGCGTTCGGAAGATAAAAAGATCTACGGTTTCCAATTTCATCCCGAAGTTTCTCAGACACAAGGCGGAATGGAAATGATTCGTCATTTTGTCTTTAACGTATGTGAATCGAGAGAAAGCTGGAAGATGGGAAATTATGCGGAGTCAAAAATAAAAGAATTACGCGAAAACATTGGAGATTCAAAGGTTATAGGTGCCATATCAGGTGGCGTGGATTCCGCAGTTGCCACCGCTATAACCATGCGCGCGGTTGGGAAAAATCTAAAATGCGTGTTCGTAAATCACGGTCTGCTTAGAAAAGAAGATGAAATGGTTCCACAGGAGCTTTCTAAAATAGGCATAGATGTGAAAGTTGTTGATGCCTCAAAGATATTTTTCAAAAGGTTGAAGGGTGTGAGCGATCCAGAACAAAAACGCAAGATAATAGGAAATACTTTTATAGAAGTTTTTGAAAAGGAAGCAAAGGGTGTAAATGCCGAGTATCTTCTTCAAGGCACAATATACTCTGATGTCATAGAATCGGCCGCTGCCTCGCCCACTTCTGCCAAGATAAAAAGCCATCACAACGTTGGAGGACTGCCTGAAAAGATGAATTTAAAACTCGTGGAGCCTTTGCGGGAACTTTTCAAAGATGAAGTGAGGGAGTTGGGAAAAATAATTGGTCTCCCCTCCAAAGTCTTGAACCGTCACCCATTTCCTGGCCCAGGTTTGGCAATAAGGATAATAGGTGAGATCGATCAGGAACATGTGGATGTGTTGAAAAAAGTTGACGATATCTACACTACCATACTGAAAGAAAGCGGAGAATACGACAACATATGGCAAGCATTTTCGGTGCTTTTGCCTGTGAAAAGCGTGGGAGTTAAGGGCGATGAAAGATCCTATGGATACGTTGTGGCATTACGTGCGGTGGACAGTTCTGAAGGAATGACCGCTTCATGGCACGAGATGCCGTTAGATCTGCTAAGGCGCATTTCCTCCACGATCACGGATAAGGTACCTGAAATAGGTCGGGTAGTTTACGATGTTTCAGATAAGCCTCCGGCAACGATAGAATGGGAATGAGAGGTGTTTATTTTGTTTGAAAAGGCATATACTTTTGATGATGTTTTGCTCGTGCCACGTTACAGTGAGGTGTTACCGTACCAAACGGACATAAAGACGATGTTGACAAGAAAGCTAAAGTTAAATGCCCCACTGTTGTCTGCCGCAATGGATACGGTAACGGAATCAAAAATGGCGATCGCGATGGCACGTGAGGGTGGGATGGGAATAATCCATAAAAACATGTCACCAGACAGACAAGCTTGGGAAGTGAAAAGAGTTAAGCTTACAGAAAATGGAATAATCCGTGATCCTGTGACTATATCTCCAAATGCGACTGTCGATGATGCTGAAGAAATGATGAAGATCTACAAGATCGGTGGCCTTCCCGTTGTCGACGGAGAAAAGTTCGTAGGTCTTTTAACCAATCGTGATTTGCGATTTGAAAGCGATCACTCAAAAAAGATCACAGAGCTCATGACACCGTTTGAAAAGCTTATAACTGCTCATCCAAGCATAACTCTTGAAGAGGCTCAAAGTTTATTACATACCCATAGAATAGAAAAGCTTCCGATAGTGGATGGAAGAAAATTGGTGGGACTTATAACGATAAAAGATATAAACTCCGTTATCGAATATCCAAATGCCTCTCGAGACGAAAAAGGCAGACTTCTGGTTGGGGCGGCAGTTGGGGTTTCGAAAGATACTGAGCAACGTGTTGAAGCCCTTAAAAATTCTGGCGTAGACGTGATAGTCGTCGATACGGCGCATGGTCATTCAAAAGGTGTGATCGAAACTGTGAAAAAGTTGAAATCTGAATATCCAGATCTTCAAATAATCGC
>CAYYEU010000100.1:0-3925 GCA_964470975.1 uncultured Mesoaciditoga sp.
CGCAGAAAATTCAACGAACTTTTCTTTTGGAGCTCCGCAAACTGGGCATTTGTCTGGAAGACCTCCGCCCTCGTGCGTGTATCCACAGACCGGACAAATGAACACCTTTTCAGCGGCGTAATCTTTTCCCTTTTCAACCAATTCTTTGGCTTTCATGTACATCTTTTGGTGAATTTTTTCTGCTTCTAAAGCAAAATGGGTGGTACGAACTGCATCTTTTTCACCCTGAAAATCAGCCGTGTTGTTGTAAACAGGATACATTTCTTCAATCTCAAAAGTTTCTCCGTCAATCCCAGACTGAATGTTGTCAACCGTACTTCCAACTTGACCAAGAGCTTTAAGATGATTTTTAGCATGGACGAATTCTGCATACGCGATGGCTTTAAACATATTGGCAAGTTTTTTAAGTCCCTTTTTCTCTGCCTCTTCCGCAAAAATGGTGTATTTCATGTGAGCTTGCGATTCTCCGGCGAATGCCGCTTTAAGAAATTCTTCCGTCATTTTTTTCATTCCTCATACCTCCTCGGGTGCAGATGTTGTAACTGAGCCACGTTGCCCAAGCTCACGATCGATCATGTAAAGACCATTCTTGGTGTTTCCTATGAGTTTGAGTTTGTCGGCTATTTCGGAAGTGTTCGCCTCTTCTTCCACTTGCTCGTTTATAAACCACTGCAAAAGCGCTAAGGTGGCGTGATCCTTTTCTTCCATTGCCAGATCGGCAAGATTATTTATCAACTTGGTTATGTACTGCTCATGTTTGTAAGCGGCTTCAAAAATGCCCAACAGGGATTTCCATTCTTTTTGAGGCTCTTTTATCTCTTTGAGCACTACACGTTCTCCCCTGTTGTTCAAGTAAGCGTAGAATTTCATTGCGTGATTGACTTCTTCTTGATACTGGACTTCCATCCATTTTGCCGCGCCTTTGTATTTTTGAGACTCCAAGTAAGACGCCATTGATAGATAAAGGTAAGCAGAATAGAACTCTTCGTTTATCTGTTTGTTGATGGTATCAACCATTTTTTTGCTCATTTTCATACTTCGATTCACCCCCTCCATAATCCATGAAGAGAGCAATATTCTCTCGCTTCCAATTTCATTTCGTCGTTTACTTTAATGTCAAAGACGGCTTCCGGCACATCACCTGGTTTTAAGAACTGTCTGTAAGATTTCCCATCGACGATCAATTCCACCCATTCGATATAGTGCTTTTCGTCCATCGGATGTGGAACACTTCCAACCTTTACTTTAACTTTGTCACCCATTTTCTCAATGACAGGTACGTGTTTTTCCCTGGCGGAATCTGCCGTTTTTTCTTCATACAATTTCATTGGTTGTCCGCAACAGACCAATTCTCCACTTCCTTCATGCAAAACTTCAACGATATTTCCGCAAACTTCACATTTGTAAATCTGTTTTTTTTCTGTCATTTTTCTCATTCTCCTTTGATCTTTTTGTGGCAAAGCCACCAGTCGAAACATTTTATTTCTCCTCTTGCTTGTGCTTCTTCTCTTTCTTTTATTTCCTCAAAAGAACTGGCAGGTGGTACTATGACTTCATCTTTTATTATCTCGTTGTTTGGCCAATTTGCCGGTATTGCAACGCCCTTATTGTCTGACAATTGAAGCGCTTTGACCATTCTGAGAATTTCATCCATATTTCTGCCGAGTTCTTGCGGATAATAAAGCATTGCTCTGATTATCCCCTTGGGATCGACTATAAAAACAGCTCTCACGGTGTTTGTTCCTTTTGCCGGATGAATTATGCCAAGCTCATTTGCGACTTTTCCGGTATCATCCGCAATTATAGGGAATTCTATGGAGTAATCAAGGTTTTCTTTTATCCATTCAATCCACTTTATATGCGAAAAAACCTGATCGATGCTGAGGCCTATAAGCCCACAGTTGATCTTTTTGAATTCTTCGTACCTCGTTTGAAAAGCCACGAATTCCGTCGTGCACACCGGTGTGAAGTCGGCTGGATGGCTGAACAACACAAACCATCTCCCATCAAACTCGTCAGGAAGCCTCAACTTCCCGTGAGTCGTTTGAACCTCCAACTCCGGAAATCTTTCGCCTATTAAAGGCATTCTTTTTTCTTCCATTTTTTCATCACTCCTTTCTAATCTGAATTTTGTTTTTTACTTTTTGACAAACTCGCACTCTTTGTGCTTGTTGGATATTTCTTTTGCCAGCTCATCCAAAGCTTCAAAATCTTTCGCTTTTGGATGGCCCTTTACAAGAACGGGTTCGATTATCTCAGCGTTCAAATGAGACGTCAGACTTTTCAATTGCTCAACCGCTTTTCCAGCCCATCCGTATGAGCCCACAAAAGACATGAACTTTGCCTTTGGTTTTATGGCATTTGCAAAAGAAACGACATAGGCAACTTTTGGATGCAATCCAATCAAAACTGTGGGAGAAGCAACCACAACGGTTGCGGCATCTACAAGTGCCATGGCTATTTCTCCAATGTCCGCCGTTATCACGTTGAAAGGTTTAACCTCTACGCCGTTTTTCATGAGAGAGCTTACGAAGTGTTCTACGATCTTCTTCGTACTTCCGTGCATTGAGGCGTAGACGATAACAACTTTATCTTTTACTTCATCTGAGATCCACCCTCTGTAAGCGTTTGTTATCAGTTTTGGATGATCGTAAACCTGACCGTGACTTGGAGCTATGAAGTCAACGTCGAAGTTCTCTATTTTTTTAAGATCGGATCGAATGGCAGCGCGAAACGGCATCATTATCTCTGCATAATAACGTTTGGCATCCTCAATAGCTTTGGCTTCGTTCTTGACAAAAAGATCACTGGAAGCTATGTGAGAGCCGAAAAAATCGCAGGTGAACATTATCTTGTCCTCGACAAGATACGTTGACATCGTTTCAGGCCAGTGAACCCAAGGTGTGAAGACGAACATTAAGGTTTTGTTCCCAAGCGAAAGAGTCTCTCTGTCTTTGACGACTATGAATTTATCATCATCTATTTCAAGAAGATCTTTTTCCAAATTTTTGCATTTTTCGTTGGTTACCACTTTTGCTTCTGGAAATTTGCTTAAAACCATTGGGATCGTTCCAGAATGATCTTGTTCAGCGTGATTGGATATCACGTAGTCTATATGTTTAACGTTTAAGTCTTCAAGATTTTTGAAAAGCTCATCTGATTTTTCCGGATCGACCGTGTCTATCAAGGCAGTTTTTTTGTCTCCCTTTATCAGGTACGAGTTGTAACTCGTACCGTCAGGCAACGGTATCAACTCGTCAAAAATTGTTCTGTCCCAGTCTATTGCACCAACAGAGTAAACATTTTCTTTTAATTTTCTGAATGTCAAATTAATCACTTCCTTTTTTCCGTTGTATTGTTTCTTTTTCCTTTTTTTTACAGCTGGGGCATATGCCGAGAAATTCCAACTGATATCCGATTACATCGTAGCCGGTTATCTTTTCTATTTGTTTTTCAGAATCTCTGATCACCTCATTGATCTTTGAAACCATGGAAAACGGCACGTCATCAATTCGCCCACACTTAACACACAGAATATGGAAATGCGGCTGAATGTTGGCATCAAATCTCTTTTGCGTGCTTTGAGGCTCCAATTTTCTTATCACCCCCTGCTTGGAAAGTTCTTCAAGATTTCTGTAAATTGTGCTTATGCTTATACCAGGTAATCTTCCTCTAACGCGGATGTACAATTCATCTGCTGATAAATGTTCAGCTGATTTTCTAAGCTCCTCAAGTATGACTTTCCTTTGATTTGTCATTCTCCATTTTTTTTGCAACATGTTTTTTTCCTTTTCCTTTATTATTGATAATGATTAGCATTAGTATAATATCATCAATTTTAAAAAAAGTCAAGTAAATTTTTTCAAGAGCACTGGCGTTCACATTTTGTGATATCATTTCAATGGTGATGAAATTGTGTAGAATG
>CAYYEU010000101.1:0-3859 GCA_964470975.1 uncultured Mesoaciditoga sp.
ACCATTCCTATCTTTGCAGCTATCGCGTCATTTGGATTTTTTATCTTAGTTTCAACACCATTTATGTAAATTTTCCCTGAATTCGGATTTATGAGACCGTAAAGTTGGCTCATTAACGTAGTTTTTCCAGCTCCGTTTTCACCAACTATCGCATGGATCTCGCCACGTTTCACAAAAAGATCGACGTGATCGTTAGCGAGTACGCCGGGAAATCTTTTGACGATTTGTTCCATAACCACGGCATAACTCGAGTAATCTTTTTTGCCTTTATCCACAAAAAACCATCCTTTCAAACATGAAAAGGTAGGGGAAGAACTCCCCTACCATGCCTTAAAATTGAATTTGTGGAACTTGAAAAGCCTGGAATTTTTCTTTAGTATTAGGAACAACGAGTTTTCCGTCTATTATGGCTTTCTTTAAAACATCAATTTGATGAAGAAGTGTCTTGGAGACTAATTGCTTTGTGTAAGTCATCGGACTTATACCTATACCGTTATCTTTTAACGTCAAAGTGCGAGTTCCACCCTTGAACGTTCCATTAACTGCTGATTCAATTCCATCAAAGACGGCAACGTCCACTCTCTTCATAGCACTTGTTAAAACGTAACCTGGTGCGAGGTAATCTTGATCAACATCAACGCCGATTGCGAAGTGGCCCTTTCCAGCATCTTTTGCAGCTTCTATGGTACCAAGACCACTCAAACCTGCCGCTGCGAAAACGATGTCTGAACCTTCGGAGAACTGACTGTTGGTCATGGACTTCCCTGCAGCTGGATCGTCAAAACTTCCAACATATCCTGAAAGAACCTGAACATTCGCACCGTTGAGAACGTTGTACGTTTCAACACCAGCTTCGTAGCCGTATTGGTATCTTAAAACTGGAGGTATAGGAATTCCTCCTACATATCCTACCTTACCTGTCTTTGTCATTCCAGCGGCCAAATATCCAACGAGGAATGCCCCTTCTTGTTCCCTAAACAGGAAGTTTTCAACGTTTGGTGAATTGACAACACCATCTATGAATATGAATTTCGTATTTGGGAACTGCGGCGCAACTTTCGCAAGTGCATCCTGCATCATGAACCCAACGGCAACAACCACGTCTGAAACTTGAGCTGCAGCTGTAAGATTTGGAATGTAGTCCGCTTGTTCGTAAGACTGTATGACATTTGCAGTTACATCGTATTTCTTAGCCGCCATTTCCACGCCAGCCCACGCGCTGTCGTTGAACGACTTGTCACCCAGACCACCTGTGTCAGTGACAAAAAACACTGAGATAGCCATGCCGAGTGTACCTAAAACAAGCACTAATCCCAGAAATGCTACAATGTACTTCTTCATGCTTTTCCCTCCTCTTTCTTAAGTGATTTTTTACCAGAAAGGCGTGTGTAAAGCGCCTCAAAGGTCACGAAAAGACTGATGATCGCCGCGAATAAGATCATCAACTTATTTGGTCCCTCTCCGCTTTGAAGAACATGAGAATACGTTGGGAAGCCATATTCAACAAAGAATTCCACAGCCTTTGGTGTCAACAGCATAAACGCTCCAATGGCCGTGATTATCGAAAACGCAAACCTGTAAATCCAATTTCTCCTGAAGAATGTCACGGATATCAACAACAACGAAACCAATATAAAGAGCTTTGAACCTTCTCGTGTCTGAAAGAAATGAACATTTGGCGCTTTTTCTGGAATCATATCAGCTTTTTTCATTATCGCATCAATACTTTTCGATACCTCTTTTAGGTTGTTAGATGTGACTTGCTTTTCAACGTGATCTTTGATCTCATTTCGAAGCGTAGGCGCAGAAAGAGCATACACATTGTCAAGTGTTTGAGCAAACGTCCCTTCGCGTGCCTTTATTAAATCTAAACGTTCTTGGATATCACTCAACACCGATTTCGCCCTTTCTTGCACAATTTTTATTGAGTTCACGGCAGTTGCAACATTATTGTAGCCAAAGTAAGGAGAGTTCCTATCCATGTTAATACGAAGTGCCGCAGGATACACCAATACTCCCTTGTAAGCACCCGCTTTCTTCATTGCCGAAAGGTAAGAGGAAAGAGTTTGCGAAGTGAAATTGTAGGGATCTAGCCTTAAAGATATTAAATTCGAATTCAAATCTTTCAAGTGATAGGTCAAAATTCCATCTTCACCGTAGAGTTCATTCTCATATATCTTCATGTAAGGGCTGGTCAAAAACGCTTTATTTTGGGACATCCTGGTGGACACCAAATCGCTGTAAAGAGGTACAAACAACATGGATACAAAGAGTGCTAAGACGGCACTAGAAGATATGATAGGGAGCAACTTCTTAGTTGAGAAAACGCCTACCCACGAGAGTGTTGACAAAAAAGCGGTCGTTACGATCAAAAACCCGTACATCGTTGAATCAAAACGACTCAACATGGGATCTACACCTATCAAAACGATAATACCCTCACAAGCTAAAATCGCAAATAAAAGATGTTTGAGGATTTGAGGCTTGTAAAAAATGAAAAACAAAAGCAAAGCAGCATATATCAACCATCGCCAAAACAGTGGATTTCCTGATACGGAACTGTGACTTGCCAATTCATATTCTAATCTAATGATTCTGTTGTTGAACTTCTTTGAGACATTACTTTTAACCACGTTCGCAGCGAGCAATTCTTGAATTTTTAACGAAGATCCTAAAGATGAAAAAGCTTTTTCCACAGCCATCGGAGTTGATTGACCTGTCGAAATAAAGAGCTTTACCGTTCTTGCGGTGTTATCCATGGATTTGGAAATTCTGGATTGAAATTCTTCTATTGCTTTGTCAACGTCTTCTTGAGTTAACGATTGTAAAATTAATGGAGAAATCGAGTTTTGAATGTTCAATTTGTCAATGGGCGCAATTTTTAAATTTGTCTTTTGAATGGCGTTCGAGATATCCACAGGAAGCTTGCCACCATAATATTTCGCAAGCGAAGAGGAAAAAAGTTTTTTCAAATCCGTTTGCTTGTAAGAATAACCCCCAAACGCCTTCCCTCCAGCACCTGTTGATTTTTGAATATAGGTTTTCGTTACATCTGCAGCATCTTTACTCACCAAGGACGTTAAAGAAAAAACAGCTTCGGCAAAAGTCGGGGATTTGGGGAAATCCGTTTGCCCTATACTTTCCCTGTAAAGGGTTCCTACTGCATAAACGAGAAAGGCCGAAAGGCTTATATTTTCAACGGGATCATCTGATTTGTATCTCTCATATATATTTTTAGCTATGTACTGCATGTCGATATTCGGAAAATCACCTACGGCGCCAGAAGGTATTTGGAAACTTCTCATCCTGATCCATCTGTAATAAGCTGCCGGTTCTAGCTCGCTAACTATGGTGTAAACTACATGCTGCAACGAAGTTGTAGGGTTGACATCGAGCTTGCCAGTTTTTTCCAAAGTTGATATGTAATTGTTAAAAACATCAACATAACCTTTGTAATCAGAAAGCACTTTCGATTCAAAATTAACAGCCAGTGCAATGAATGAAAATACGAGTAAAACAAGCAAGATTATCGGGAACTTTTTCACACCAACACCTCATTTAAAAGTTGTTAACGTTGAAATTTCCTAAATTATATCACAAAAAAGCTTAAGCAAGGCAAGGAGGAGACTCTCCTTGCCTTGCAGAGTTATATCAAGTTCAGCTCTTTTCCAACCCTTTCAAATCGCTCTAACGCAAAATCCAGATCCTCTTTAGTGTGAACAGCGCTGATCATTACACGAATGCGAGCTTTTCCTTTCGGAACTGTTGGATAGCCTATTGATTGAGCAAAAACTCCTTCTTCAAATAGTTTTCTGCTGAATTCACTTGATACTTTCGCATCGTACAACATTACAGGGGT
>CAYYEU010000102.1:0-3747 GCA_964470975.1 uncultured Mesoaciditoga sp.
GGCGAAACGGAAGAGGAGTTTTGGCAAACATACGAGATTCTCAAAAAAATAGGTGCTTCGAGAATACATGTTTTCCCATTTTCTGCACGCACTCATACGTTGGCTGTGTCAATGCCAGATCAGGTGAAAAATGAAGTCAAAAGCGAGAGGGCAAGAATTTTGAGGAAACTATCAGAACAACTTTCAATTGAATATTTAAAGAAGAATGAGGACAAGGATCAACGAATACTCGTTGAGCGAGTTGAAAATGGGATCGCAGAAGGGTTAGATCAATATTATTCACGGCACAAAATCAAGTACTCAGCTGAAGCAGCCGTAGTGGGCGAATTTCTTGAATATAAAAGTGAGGGGGTGCGTTAGTGAAAATATATCTTAACGGTCAGTGGTTGAATGAAGCGTATGTAAGCGCTACTGATAGGGCTTTCATGTATGGAGAAGGTGTGTATGAGAGCTTGAGAACGTATAACATGAAACTCTTTGCCCCTCATCAGCACTACGAAAGACTTAAACGTTCGCTTAGCATCTTGGAATTACCTCTCGAATTGAGCTTTTCAGAATTTGAAAAGATCATTTACGATGGGCTCAAGGATGTTGATAAAGATTGCACGGTAAGGGTTATGGTTAGCAGTGGTGATGGCGATGAACCGAAGTTAATCGTGTATATAATGGAGCTTCAGGCCCCCAATGAAGATCTTTACACTTACGGTGTAGATGTGGGCATATCACGTTTTCGTGCAATTCCTTCCATTTCTGTGCCATCTATTCTAAAAACTTCATCTCATGCTCATTTAAGGTTGGCCCGCCGTGAAAAGAAAGAGTTTTACGAAGTTATATTTTTAAATTACGAAGGATTTGTGGCAGAAGGAAGCATGAGCAACATCTTCTTGGTAGAAGACGACACAATTGTAACGCCTTCAATTGAAACTGGAATACTCGATGGCGTAACACGAAATATCGTTATAAAGCTCGCGCATTCTTTTGGGATGCCTGTGGAAGAAAAATTGGTCAACGTGGATGAATTGTTTAACTGTTCTGAGATTTTTCTTACAAGAACCAGTGCCGAGATAATACCCGTGAGGAAAATAGAGAACAGGGTACTTTTTGAGAATGAACCAAACGGCTTGACAACGTTTCTTTCAGAGAATTTCAAACCGTACATTCTTAACGAACCGTTACTTTGGTAAAAGGTGATTTTGGCTGAAATTCTTTGAAATTCGATCTTTATCTCCATTAATTGGCTTTTTGCTCCTTGTTTTTTGCTTTTTCTTCAATTCACGTGAATTAACTCTGTTTTTCTTGCGGATGATGATATAATACGATATACTTCATAACGATGCAAAAATGTTTCTACAAAAAGGTGATATTTTGAAAAGCATGACAGGTTACTCTCGAATTACCGAAAGTACGGAGGATGTTACGTATTCCTTGGAACTTAAGGGAGTGAATCACAAGTATTTCACAGCATCTTTTGCTTTGCCTTCGCTTTTTTCTTCTTTCGAAGTCAGATCACTGCCTATTATACGTGAATACGTTAAACGTGGTAGCGTCCTTGTTAAAGCGGATATCCGTGGGGATTTCGAGTCGGGATTAGTGAAGCCAGACATTGCACTTGCCAAAGCGTATTATGAGGCTATGGTTAGCGTGAAAGAGGAATTAGGCATCGAATCCGATGGCATAAACGTTAGCGATATCATAGGCGTAAGAGAACTTTTTAAGATGGAGTTGAATCCCCAGAACGAAGAACATATTTGGGATGGATTCAAAGATGTTTTGATAAAAGCGTTGAAATCTTACAACGTTTCACGAGAAATAGAAGGTGAGAAACTTAAAAAGTATTTGACAGACTACCTCAACGACTTTGAGAAACTCGTGCGAACAATGTATTCTTATGAAGAAGCAAACCGCGAAAGATACAGAGAGATGATAGTCGAAAAGATAGGAAAATTTTCTAACGTTGAAATAGACAGAGAACGGCTTGAACAGGAAGTCATATTGATGATCCAACGTTCTGATATTGGTGAGGAACTCTCTCGTCTTGAAAGCCATATCTCTCGTGCAAGAGAACTTATGGATTCGAGCGACCCTACTGGCGGAGAGTTGGACTTCATATTCCAAGAGTTCAGTCGTGAAATGAATACTCTTTCAAACAAATCAAAAATACACGAAGTCCTTAACTCGGTGGTCAAAGGAAAGACCTTGATAAAGAAACTCAGGGAACAAGTCCAAAATATCGAATAAGAGGTTGGAGGGATAGGTATGTATGGGCTTATAAACATTGGGTTTGGAAATGTCGTTATAGGGGATAGAGTTATAGTGATCGTCAATCCAGAGTCGGCACCACTCAAAAGGCTAAAAGATGGTGCAAAAGATGGCAGAAAATTAATAGATGCCACTTACGGTCGAAAGACCAGATCGATTCTCATCACTGACAGCAACCACGTCATTTTAAGTGCCATACAACCCGAAACGATAGCTCAGCGATTCCAGGAATCTTTTACACAAATGGAAGAGGCTTTAAGGGTTGTAGAATCCAAAGTGCAGAGTAGATCGTAAATGGAAGGAATCTTATTCGTGATGAGCGGCCCTTCGGGAGCTGGGAAAACGACTATAGTTAAAGGAGCTTTAAGCGAATTAGAGGATGTGGAGTTTTCCATTTCTTACACAACGCGTCCCCAGCGTAAAGGAGAAATGAATGGAAAGGATTACTTTTTCATTGACGAAAAAGATTTCAGAGCTTTGATAGAAAAAGGAGAATTTTTAGAATGGCAGGAAGTTCATGGCCATCTTTACGGTACGTCTAAACACTACGTTCATTCTAAGATGAGATCAGGTATTAACGTGCTTCTCGACATAGACGTTCAAGGTGCCATGAGCATCAAAAAACAGGTAAAAGATGATGTCTTTGTATTCGTGGCTCCCCCATCTTTTAAGGAACTGAAGGAGAGACTTGTAAAACGTCATACAGAGAATCAAGAGGATCTAAAAAAAAGAATAGAGGATGCCAAACATGAGCTTTCTCAGATAGCCGAGTTCGATTATCTTATCGTGAATCATGACGTTCAGCAATCTATAAAGCAACTTGAATCCATAATAATAGCAGAACAGATCAAAGTTTCAAGAAGAGGAGAGTTTGTAGGGAAATACAAATTTTTTAAAGGGTTGACCTGAGGAGGTGCCAAGTTGAAAGAGAAGATATACGAAACCCTTATGAACAAGTACGAGAATAAATATGCTGTCACAATGGCTGTGGCAAAGAGAGCAGAGAATCTAAACGAACTCTCGAGACCGTTGATAAAAACCGATGAAACAAACCTTGTTTCGATCGCATTTGAAGAAATGGCAGCTGGATATGTGGAGATAAAGAATTTTGAAATGCTTAAAGCTTTAGTGGCAGATATAAGGTACTCGAATAAAAGAAAAGATGGCTAAAGTATTACTTGCCGTTACCGGTGGTGTAGCGGCGTACAAAGTGGTCGATCTTGGAGGTTCACTTCGAAAGCGTGGCGATGAGATTCGTGTGATAATGACGAAAGCGGCCACGCGTTTTGTTGCCCCACTAACTTTCGCCGCTGTCAGTGCTTCAAAGGTTTACATCGATGGTTTTGAAACTGAAAATGGTGCCATTCTCCATACAAGCCTGTCAAGGTGGGCAGATGTCTTGGTAGTGGCACCGTTAACGGCAAATACGGCCTCCAAGTTGTCAAATGGAATTGCCGATAATCTTCTCACTATGACTGCCCTTGCATT
>CAYYEU010000103.1:0-3720 GCA_964470975.1 uncultured Mesoaciditoga sp.
GGGCTGAAGCAAAGGAGGAAGAAAAGATGGTGTTAAAAGGCGTTGTTACGGCAACGGTAACCCCTATGTCTAAAAATGGTGGAAGAGTGGATTTTGGTGCCATTCCAGATTACGCTAACTTCCTCATTGAAAAAGGAGTTAACGCTTTGTTCGTCAACGGAACGACTTCCGAAGGTTTGTTGTTAAGCGTGGCAGAAAGAAAAAAGGTATTGGAAGAGTTTTTGAAAGTGGTCAACGGCAAGATCAAAGTGATTGCGCATTGCGGTGCGCTCAGGTTAAAAGAAGTTTTGAGTTTAGTCGAACATGCGGAAAAAGTTGGTGTGGATGGTGTTGGCATCGTCACGCCATTTTATTACAGAATTGGTGAAAGAGGTATGGAAGATTTTTATTCACGGATCGCCGAGAAATTTCAAAGTATACCGATATATTTGTACAACATACCAGGCTTGACGAACAATTGGATAAGTGCACAAATTGCTACAGATTTGCACAAAAAGTATTCGAACATCATGGGAGTGAAAGACAGCAGCGGAAACTTCTCACATGTGCTGTCCCTTATAAACGACACTCCTGAAGACTTTTCAGTCCTTACGGGATACGATAGGGCTTTTGCTTCCGTTCTTTTTGCAGGCGGGAAAGGATGCGTTTCGGGACCTGCCACTGTTTTCCCAGAGTTCTTCGTCGAAGTTTGGAATTCGTTCAACAAAGGAGAATACGCAAAAGCAAAGGAAGCACAAAAGAAGCTTACAAAATTGTCTCTATCGCTTGATGATGGGGCGAACATTCCCCTCTTGAAGACCGCCTTGAAGTGGAGGGGCATAAATGTTGGAGGAGTAAGAACACCACTTGTGAACTTGGAAGAGAATGAAGTTAGAATTTACAAGAAGAAGATAAGTTCTACGCTTGAAGAAGTGGGATT
The DNA here is from genome assembly GCA_964470975.1 of uncultured Mesoaciditoga sp. Taxonomy (GTDB): domain Bacteria; phylum Thermotogota; class Thermotogae; order Mesoaciditogales; family Mesoaciditogaceae; genus WGFY01. The sequence continues at coordinate 920 of CAYYEU010000103.1, forward strand.
AAGCTGGAAAATTTGAAAAAGTGTATATAAAGAGGTGAGACATGTGAACAAAATAAAAGTTGGAATAATGACTTTCTCAGACGGTAGGCCAAACGTTAACGAAGAATTGTTGGAGATAAACAAGAGATTTCAACGTTCAATAGTAGAGGAGCTTGAGTCCACTGGTGAAATCGAAATGGTGGAAGCTAAAGAGGTAATTTCAAAGCCTTCTCTCGCAAAAAAAGAAGCACTGAGGTTGCGTAATGAAGGTGCTGAATTGACCATATTCAACTATGCCGTGTGGGCTTTTCCACACTTTTCCGTTATAGCAAGCAAGTTCGCACCAAGTCCCTTCCTTTTGTTTGGAAATATAAATCCTCAATATCCTGGAATGGTTGGAATGCTTGCCGCTGCCGGTGCGCTAGATCAAACTGGAGTTGTGCACAAAAGATTGTGGGGGAACATCAACGATAAATCTGTCCTCGGAAATGTTCTCTCTTTCATACGGGCCGCGGCAGCATTCAATTCTTTGAAAGGCCAAAGATATGGAGTGATAGGCGGACGCCCAATGGGCATGTACACAACAGTCCCGAACGTGGATCTTTGGAATTCCATTTTTGGAGTAGACGTTGAGCACATCGATCAGTATGAAGTCATCAGACTATCGGGGAAAGTTCCAGAATCACGTGCGAAAGAAGGGTTGAAATGGCTCGAAAAAAGGGTGAAGAAAATCCACTACGATGGCAAGCAACTTACACCGGAAAAGTTAAAGACTCAAATTAAGAGTTATCATGCCATTCAGCAAATCATAAAAGAGAATGAACTGGATTTTGCTGGAATAAAGGGGCAACCCGAATTGACGAACAACTTCGTCACAATGGATGTCGCCGAAGCGTTCATGAACGATCCGTACGATTGGGAAGGGGCACACGAGCCTTTTGTTCTTGCAACAGAAGCCGATTCAGATGGGGCTTTGACGATGCAAATCCTCAAGATGATCGCTAAAACGCCTGTGCTATTTGCCGATGTACGTCATTACGATGTGAAAGACAATTTCTTTGATCTTTGCAATTCGGGCGAACACGCAACGTACTTCGCTGGAAAATCATTCGATCCGGATGAGAATTTGAAGAACGTTGAGTTTTACCCCGAAGGGTTCTATTTCCCCGCGGGTGGTGCCTCAGTAAGGCATATTGCCAAAGAGGGTCATGTGACCCTTGCAAGGCTTGCACGTAAAAACGGAAAGTATTGGATGGCAATACTCCCAGCAGAATTCCTCAACTTTGGAGAAGAAAAAAATGAAGAAAAAGCGCGTGCCACCCAAGTTGAATGGCCACACGCTTTTGCCAGATTGGAAGTCGATGCACAGGAGTTTCTCTCGACCTACGATTCAAACCACACCCATGGTGTTTACGGCGATTATGTCAAGGAGCTGGTGAGTTTTTGTAAGATCGCGGGGATAGACTACAAAGTTTATGGAGGAAATGAATGAGGTATTTCCTTGGCGTAGATATAGGAACCAGTTCTACAAAAGCAGTAATAGCAGATGAAAATTTGAATATCTTGTCTCAAGCGAAAGCAAGTTACGATGTAGAAATGCCACAACCTCTTTGGGCACAACAAAATGCAGATGTATGGGTTAAAGGTTTTGTTGAGGCCACAAAAGAAGTCGTTGAAAAGTCAAATGTTGATGATGTTGAAGCCATGTGTATCAGTGGCCTCTACGGCGGATCGGGTGTTCCCCTTGATTCAAATATGGAGCCCATGGGGCCAGCACTCATATGGATGGACAAACGTGCTACCGAAGAGACCGAATGGGTTAAAGAGCACATAGGAATTGAGAGGCTATTTGAAATCACTGGGAATTACGTGGATCCGTACTTTGGATTCACAAAGATGTTGTGGCTGAAAAATCACCATCCCGATTGGAAAAAATTCAATTTGTTGCTTTCTCCAAAAGATTACGTGATCTTCAAACTCACAGATCAAGTAGCAACCGATTACTCTTCCGCTGGAAACATCGGTGGAATATTCGATCTCAAAAAGAGAAAATGGTCAGATGAGTTGCTGAAGGAAATGGATATTCCCCGTTATCTCTTCCCTGACAGGATAATTCCATCTAACGCTATCGTTGGAAACTTGAATTCGAAGTTTGCTTCACTCCTTGAAATGAAAGAGGGAACTCCTGTTGTTTGTGGTGGAATAGACGCTGCCGTTGCCACTTATGCCGCCGGTGTGGAGAAAACTGGCCAGCACGTTGCAATGATAGGCACGTCAATGTGTTGGGGAACGATCCATGATGGAAGATACCTCACACCGAAAATGGTGAACATGCCCTACGTTATCAAACCTCTGAATACCATCTATTCTTTTGGAGGCGCTACCACTGCCGGGGCCATAATCGAATGGTTTAGAAAAGAATTCGCACCGAATAAAACTTTAGAGGAATTGGAAGAAGAAGCTAAAAACATTCCTTTCGGATCAGAAGGCGTTGTTGTGGAACCCTATTTCATGGGTGAACGCGCTCCGCTGTGGAATACGAATCTTCGTGGCTCTATAAAGGGTTTGACACTTTCGACAACTCGTGCTCACGTTTACAGAGCATTTTTAGAATCGATCGCGAATTCGTTGAAGCTAAACGTGAATGTGGCTAAGGAAACGGGAATCCCCCTAAAAGATGATATTTACGTCGTTGGCGGTGCGACCAAAAGTGAGCTGTGGATGAAAATCATATCTGAGACTCTTGGGATGAGAGTTAGAACTCTTAGTTCATTTCTCGACGCTCCAATAGGCGATGTTAAGTTGGCGATCAACAAAGTCCA
>CAYYEU010000104.1:0-3718 GCA_964470975.1 uncultured Mesoaciditoga sp.
TAAGTGCCTATTCAGCAGTTTCAATTGAGACCATGGAGCCAAAAATGAGAGATGCCATCGTGAGGACTTTAAGTATATTCGGAGGAAAACTTCTTCCGGAAGGAGGAGAAGAAATTGTCTAACAAATTCAAAGGTTTAGGTGGAATGAACATGTCAAAACTTTTGAAACAAGCTCAAGAGATGCAAAAGAAGGCCGCTGAGGTCCAAGAGAATCTCAAAAACATAGAAATTGAAACCTCAGTGGGAGGAGAAGTTATCAAGATAAAAGGAAATTGTAGCTATGAAGTGAAAGAAGTTGAGATCAAACCGGAGGTTCTTGAAGATGCTGGCATGCTCAAAGATCTGCTCATTACGGCTTTTAACGAATATATGTACAGAGTAAAAGAACGTACAGATGAAGAGATGAAATCTGTAACAGGTGGTATGAATATACCTAATTTTTGATAAAAACAAGGAGGTAAAAAAATGTCAAACGTAAAGGTCGGTATTAACGGTTTCGGTAGAATTGGAAGACAGGTGTTGAGGATCATCCTCGAACAAGAAAGGAATATAAATGTCGTGGCGGTGAACGATATAACGGACACAAAAACTTTGGCACATCTTTTCAAATACGATTCCGTTCATGGCACTTTCAAAGGAAGCGTAGATCATACGGATAATTCCATCATCATCGATGGAAAAGAAATAAAGGTTTTTGCCGAAAGAGATCCATCCAAGCTTCCTTGGAAAGAACTCGGAGTTGAACTCGTGGTCGAATCAACTGGGCGTTTTAGAAAAAGAGATCAGGCATCGATGCACCTTAGCGCAGGGGCAAAAAAAGTTATCATCAGCGCACCTGCAGAGGGGGCAGACTGCACTGTGAATCCACATGTAAACGATGAAGCGCTGAAGAAAGAACATACGATCATATCAACGGGTTCTTGCACAACGAATTCACTTTCTCCTTTGGTCAAAGTGCTCAACGATAACTTTGGCATAGTTAAGGGATTGATGACGACGATTCATGGTTACACAAACGATCAAAGAATTTTGGATCTGCCTCATAAAGACCTCCGACGTGCAAGAGCCGCAGCTGTGAACATCATCCCAACCACGACAGGGGCCGCGAAGGCCATTGGACTGGTCGTTCCAGAAGTTGAAGGGAAGCTCGATGGTTGTGCAATGAGAGTTCCAGTTCCAGCTGGCTCCATAACCGATCTCAAAGTAATCGTGAAAAGAGACACAACGGTTGAAGAGGTTAATGCCGCATTTAAAAAGGCCTCAGAAGGGCCAATGGGAAAATCTCTCCTTTATTGTAAGGATCCGGTCGTTTCCACAGATATAATTGGTGAAGCCCACTCAAGTGTATTTGATTCTCTCCTTACAAAGGTTAACGGAAATCTTGTAAACGTATTTGGGTGGTATGACAATGAATATGGCTACACCAACAGAGCAGTTGATTTGGTTGAAATGGTTCAAAACATGATGTGAGAGGTGGCTAAACATGTCTAAACTCACGATTCGAGACGTTGAATTGAATGGCAAACGCGTTTTAATGCGTGTGGATTTCAACGTTCCGATGGAGAATGGTCATATAACCGATGACACTCGCATTCAAGCGGCTCTTCCCACCATAAAATACGTGTTGGAACAAGGTGCCAAGGTGATACTCATGTCTCACCTTGGTCGCCCAAAGGGAAAACCAAATTCGAAGTACTCTCTTGAACCAGTCTCTAAGAGATTGAGCAAACTTCTTGGCAAAGATGTTGCCTTTTGCAAAGAGACAATAGGAGAAAACGCAGAAAAGCTCTCTGAAAATTTAAAAATAGGCGATGTTGTTCTGTTAGAGAACACACGTTTTTTCACTGGGGAAGAGAAGAACGATCCTGAGTTTGCAAAATCTCTTGCCAAACTCGGAGACATTCATGTAAATGACGCTTTTGGAACTGCACATCGCGCTCATGCTTCAAACGTTGGGGTTGCGAAATTTCTTCCATCGGTTGCCGGTCTCTTAATGGAAAAAGAAATTGAAATGCTTTCAAAGGTTACATATTCCCCAGAAAAACCATACGTGGTAGTACTTGGCGGTGCAAAAGTTTCTGACAAAATAGGAGTTATAGAAAACCTTCTCGGCAAAGCGGACAAGTTGCTTGTTGGCGGTGCCATGATGTTCACTTTTTTGAAGGCTCAAGGACATGAAATTGGCTCGTCAAAATTCGAGGAGGACAAGCTCGAGCTCGCTAAAGAAATCCTTGAAAAGGTAGAAAAATCTGGCGTAAAGCTGATTTTGCCTGTTGACGCCGTGTGCGCAAAAGAGCTGAAGGCTGGCGTGGAAACCAAAGTTTTCGATACAACAAACGGAATTCCAAGCGGATGGATGGGTCTTGACATAGGTCCAAAAACCATTGAACTATTCAAATCGGAACTTTCTGGTTCCAAAACGGTTGTTTGGAATGGACCTATGGGAGTTTTTGAAATCGATGATTTCGCCATTGGCACAAAAGCGATAGCCAAAACCCTTGCTGATATGAAAGATGCTCTTACGGTTATCGGTGGTGGAGATAGTGCTGCTGCCGTTAAGAAATTTGGATTGGAAAACGAGGTGTCCCACGTTTCCACTGGTGGAGGTGCTTCGCTTGAATTTCTTGAAGGAAAAGAATTGCCCGGGATAGCATCTGTTCTTGATTCAAAAAAGAAGCGCCCCTTAATCGTGGCTGGAAACTGGAAAATGAACAAAACTCCAACAGAAGCCCGTACATTCTCTAGAGAGCTTCGTAAGTCTTTGAATTTAGAAAGTAATGCGAAAACATGGGTATTTCCTTCATATGTTTCTCTTTCAGATGTTAAAGAAATGTTTACAGGTTCATCTGTCGTTGTTGGAGCACAGAATGTGCATCCAAAACCATATGGAGCTTTTACAGGCGAAGTGAGTGCTCCAATGCTCAAAGATATGGAAATATCTCACGTTTTGATTGGGCATTCCGAAAGGCGCCATGTTTTTGGTGAGAATGACGAATTCATAAATGAGAAAGTAAAAGCAACGCTTGAAAGTGGAATGACGGTTGTTCTGTGTGTTGGTGAAACTCTTGAAGACAGGCAATCCGGCCTGACTTTCAAAGTTTTGAAGAAACAGCTTACAAAAGATCTTGAAGGTGTAGATCTGGTAGATTGCTCGAAATTGGTGATCGCGTACGAACCAGTTTGGGCAATTGGAACCGGTGTTGTGGCACGTCCATATCAAGCTCAAGAAGCAATTGCGTACATTCGTAAAGTGATTGGAGAATTTTACTCTTTGGAAGTTGCAGAGAAAATATCCATTCTTTACGGAGGTAGTGTTAAAAAAGCGAATTGTCAGGAACTTTTTCTTTTACCAGACATAGATGGAGGGCTTATTGGCGGAGCTTCTTTGAAAGTTGATGAATTTTCAGAGATACACAAAACAGCTTCAAAGTTTTGTTGACATATTTAAAGCCCGGCTTAAGCCGGGCTTTTGTTTTCGAGTTTGACGGTTACTAAATCAGTCAGCCATTCTCACGTTTGAAGCCTGCTTACCCTTTGGCCCCTCGGTGATGTCGAACTCTACTCTTTGATTTTCCTCAAGAGTTTTGAATCCATCCATCGTTATCGCAGAGTAGTGAACGAAAATGTCATTGCCATCTTCCATAGTGATGAATCCGTAGCCTTTCTTGGGGTCGAACCATTTAACAGTACCTTTCATGCATATTGCCTCCTTAAAATT